>DATIGG010000149.1:0-2168 GCA_035454825.1 Thermodesulfobacteriota bacterium
CTTTGAGGAATTATTTGTTTCTTGCCCTCTGCCCCATGCTCCATGCTATGCGTCAATTTCAGGTTGCTTTGGAAACGAGCTGTTTCAGAACTAAGGTGACCAGGACCATAAACCTTTCCTGTCCTGTATTCTTAGGACCAACAGGAACTTCCCCTTTACAGAAGATGAGATCGCCTTTTTTGAAAGGTTTCTCTTCATCCCCAATCGCCAAAGTCCCCTCCCCTTCAACCCCATAGAGGATCACTTCTAAAGCACCTGGATGAGGGTGAAGAGGCATGGCCTGGCCAGGTTCAAAGCAGATGAGAACAGCCGCCCCTGCATCCCCGATATGAAGTTGTTTGGGGACAAAATTCTCTTTAGAAAACTCCGCCTTTTCAAAAAGATGAATAGGATCCATAAGAATAACCCCTATTTTAAGGACCGTTCCGCGGTTAGACAACCGCTCTGCTTAAGGACCACTTCGTTTAAGGATCGCTCCGCTCGAGGATCGCTATGGCTTGAGGCTATAAGGCAAGATCTTTTACCCTCCAACCCCAAGTCTCACTTTGCGAGACGCTCCTCAGGCTTCGCTTGCGGGGCGCTCCTCTATCCTCTATCATCCCTCTAACGCATTCAACTCTTTAACGATCACTTCGGGGTCGATGTTGTGCATCATGGCTCCAAAAGAGATGGATTCCATTTTCATCCCGGGACAGGTGAAGCAGCCCTGACCAAAATATTTTTCGATCACCTTGATCGCTCCGGGATTCGCTTTCAAAACATCCCCGATGACCATATCCTTATTGAATTTCTTCTCAGCCATTTGAAACCTCCCTGATTTTTGTTTGAGGACCGCTTCGCTCGAGGAGCGTTTCACTTGAGGGAAAATCTCTTGCCTCCAACCTCAAGTCCCGTTTACGGGACGCTCCTCCAGCCTTTAGCCTTTTTCGGCTGGTTGCTGACTCATACTCATCCAAAGATTAATGATAAAGATAAATATAGCCACTCCCTGGCCAAGACCGAAGAGATCGGATAGATAGTGCCAATAAGCCCCAGCAGTTCCCTCCAGGATCCACGAAATGGACAGACCGACGAGCGTGACATTGGCAATCCAGACCTGGATGTTGCCCAGGCGGTGGCTGTAAACCGGTCTCCCCATGAATCGAGGGAGAATGTGATATCCCACTCCGTAAATCATCATGGCCATGAACCCAAGGAGAAGGAGATGCACGTGAACCCGTGTCATGAAACGGGTGTCCGGCCAAAAGAGCATCAACAACCCGAGAATGGTCCCAATCCCAAAATAAATCAGACTCGACTTCACGAAGGCCTTTGCATACCTATCCATTCCAAACCCTCCTCATTTTCAATCCTTTCTTAAAGCCCAAAGATCATGGTGATCCAAAGGTAATCCTCTCACTCAAATTTTCCAGAAGCCATCTTCTGGTGAACTTCTCTATGGTCTTCTTCGGAGGGAGGTGGTTGAACAACGTGAAGGACCGTAAGGTCGGTCAAAGCCCGGACGCCCCTCTTCACTCCCTTCGGAACAATAATCAGATCGTTCACCTTCGTCTTGATTCTTTCCTCTCCAGCCACCACTTCAGCCTCCCCTTCAAGAATACACAAAATCACATCTATATTCGGTGTGTGGACGGGAATAAACTGTCCTTTCTTGAAGTAGGCCAAAATAACCCGGATCTGGTCTGATTGATAAACAGCCTTCGGATTGAACTTCTTCTCGTCGAAGGACCTCAGATCGAGAGCATTCGTTTTCACCACATTATTATTTTCGGGCATGGCAACCTCCTCTTTCGCAGAGACTGGGCACTTCCCTCCTTCCACCTTTCCGTCACCCTTTGCCCCAACGAAGGCGATGAAAGAACTACACCCACTCTTCGGACAGAATCTCACCCTGTAGGCCCACCACAACGGCCTTGACAGGAACCTTCCGCTTCGAATTCGCCAGGGCTTCCTTTGCCAGGTGGACTAACCCCATACAGCAAGGGACCTGCATGATCAATACAGTAAGGGTATTAATCTTTGCATCCTCAAACCAGGATTTGATCTTCCCTGTATAGATTTCCTGGCCTTGATCCAGCTTGGGACAGGCAATCGCCAGGGACTTCCCCTTCAAATAATCGGCGTGATAACTTCCCAAGGCATAAGCCACGCAATCGGCCGTCAACAAC
>DATIGG010000150.1:0-2821 GCA_035454825.1 Thermodesulfobacteriota bacterium
CCTTCCTCCTTTAGAGTGGTTGCTCTTTGTACAAATACTCCCGAATTTTAGACCAAAATAGCCTGTCGCTAAAGGCAAGTCAAGCAAATCGCAGGGTGAATATGCTCTGTCTAATAAATCAAAGGAAGTCAAATAGCTTCAATTAATCCTGGACACTCGCCTGCGGATAATGTATAGGAAGGTCTCATTAGAGTTCATTCCCTTGATCCGGGGTGAGTATCGTGAACCTATGGGAAGTCCTTGTCCGGCCCGTTCGTCCGTTCGAAGAGCAGCGTTATCAAGCACAGATGCAGGAGCATCATTACCTGGGTTCTCTGCCCAAGATCGGAGAAACCCTATGGTATATCGCCTCCTGGCACGATGAATGGGTAGCCCTTCTGAGCTTTTCCGCCGCAGCCTGGAAGTGCAGGGCACGGGATCGCTGGATCGGATGGAGCTTCCGTCATCAGTATGATCGTCTGAAGCTATTGGCCAACAACAGCCGTTTTCTGATCCTGCCGGAGTGGCATGTTCCTAATTTGGCCTCTCGCATTCTGTCGCTGTGCGAGAAAAGGCTCCCCGGCGACTGGCAAGAGAACTTTGGCCATCCCCTGGTGCTCTTGGAGACCTTCGTAGATCCACAGCGTTTCCAGGGAACCGTGTATAAAGCGGCAAACTGGTTGCACGTAGGTGAAACCAAGGGGTTTCGCCGGACCCCCCAGGGGTACAGTACCAAGGCTCAATCCCCCAAAATGGTTTTCCTCAAACCCTTACAGAGGGATGCCCGAGCAGTATTATCTCGGGCGATTCTCGATCCACCTTATCGTACAGGAGGACACAAAATCATGCTCAGTGCACAACAGATGGAATCCTTACCCCGTTTCTTTCGCGAGATCCCCGATCCCCGCCGTGGCCAAGGACGACGTCATCCCCTTTGTACGGTGCTGGCCATCGCCGCCGGGGCAGTCCTGTGCGGGATGCGGGGGTACCGGGCCATCTCGGATTGGGCCCAAAGCCTTGGCCCCAAGGCACGGGAGCGCTTCGACTGCCGCCGTGAAAAGGGCCGCTACCTCGTCCCCAGTGAGTATGTCATCCGCGATGTTCTTATCCGCGTCAATCCCGTCGATCTGGACCGCGCCTTGCAACGGTGGAATAAAACCTATGGGGATCAAGACGAAAGTCTCGCCATAGACGGTAAGACCATGTGCAACGCCATCGATGCACAAGGGCATCAGACCCACATCATGAGTGTCATCGGTCATCAGAGCAAGGCCTGCTACACCCAAAAAAAGTGGGGACTCTCCCGGTCGTAGGCAATGAAGAGTTAAAGCAAACCAACGAGATCAAGATGGCCATCCCTCTGCTCGATGCCATCGATATCCAGGGCAAAAATATCACTGCCGATGCCCTCCTGACCCAGCGTAAGCTCGCCGATTATTTGTGCCTGGATCGTAAGGCCCATTACCACTTCACCGTCAAAGGCAATCAAGCCACACTCTTTCAAGATATCCAACTCTATTTCCAGGATCGAAAGGAACCCGATTTCATCGCCTATGACCCTCCGGATCATGGCCGGATCGAAACTCGAAAGATTTGGACCACCACCGAACTCAACCCCTACCTCAACTTCCCCCACGTCCAACAAGCCTTCGTGATCGAGCGAGAATCAGTTGAAAAAAACACCGGACAATACTCCCACGACATCGCCTACGGCATCACCAGCCGAAAGCCCCACGAAGCAAACGCCCAACACCTCCTCGCCATCAACCGCGGCCACTGGAGCATCGAAAACAGCTGCCACTACATCCTGGACTGGAATTTCGATGAAGACCGCAGCCGCATCCGCACCGGCTATGGCCCAGAAAACATCTCTCGTCTCCGACGCTTTGCCATCGGCCTCATCAAAGCCAAAAGGGTGCGCAGCGTCGCACAGAAAATGCGAAAACTCACCTGCAATGTCCGCTTGGTCTTCGATTACTTGCGCATGACGAAAAACTCTTGTGCTTCAGCTCGACTCTGAAAATGGGCTTGCCCGGAGTTCCCAATAGGGTTCCGGCACCCTCTGCAACGTGTTCCCCCGAGAGGAAACCTTGCCTTCACCCAGGTCACAGGATTTCTATTGTTCACCCTTAAACCTGTGAGTAAGAACAAGTGGCGCTTCCACTTGTTCTTACTCACAGGTTGACCAAAATTACCTCACCCATGACCCAAAACACCTCAGAAACTCATTGTATCGACTTCCTGCCTGCCCCGAAACCAAGATGTGATAGACAAAAGAAAGAGAACAAATTTACCGTGATCTTTGAGGTTCCCGAGTTGACAAGGATTATCTGCGGATTTAAGATAACTTGCTGGAGTGCTACAATATTTTGTTTAAGTCTGGACCGCAGCATACCTCCCATTGAGAGGTGGCGATGGAATCTACCGACATTGGAAGCAGCGGAAGGGAGTGGTGAAAATGAATCCATTAAAGTTAATCAAGGGAAAACGTGTCCTTATCGTGGATGATGAAGAAGATGTGCTGGATACGCTGGTTGATCTTCTCTCCATGTGCAAGATAGACACGGCTTCTACCTTTGATCAGGCCAAGGATCTCCTTGAAAGCAATGACTATGATATCGCGATCCTAGACATTATGGGGGTCAATGGTTTTGAGCTCCTCAAGGTTTCGACTGAGCGCAAAATTCCCGCCCTCATGCTCACCGCGCACGGAATGTCCGAGGAAAATCTGAACAAGTCAGCTCAGGAAGGGGCCGCCTATTATGCACCCAAAGAAGAAATCAGCAAAATTGCCATTTTTGTTGCCGATGTGCTCGAGGCTCTCCAAAAGAAGAAGAACCCC
>DATIGG010000151.1:0-7027 GCA_035454825.1 Thermodesulfobacteriota bacterium
TTCTCTTCCTTGGGATGCCTATTGCCTTTGTCATGATGTTTGTGGGATTTCTGGGCATCAGTTATTTAGCCTCTGTCAATGCTGCCCTGCCGGTGGCTGCTAAAACGGTTTACGAGACTGCCGCCCATTATCCTTATACCATCATCCCCCTTTTTATCCTGATGGGTGGTTTTGCGGGGAATGCTGGGATCACAAGGGAGCTCTATCAATCCTTCGATAAATGGTTCAGAAAGCTTCCGGGTGGATTGGGCATTGCAACCATTGCAGCCTGTGCCTGTTTTGGTGCTTTGAGTGGCTCTTCCGTTGCTGCAGCGGCAGCCATGGGGACAATTGCCATTCCGGAGATGAGGCGATTCAATTATGCCCCAAAACTTGCCACAGGAATTGTTGCTGCAGGCGGAACACTCAGTTTCCTCATTCCGCCGAGCCTCGGTTTCGTGGTGTATGGAATGCTCACAGAACAATCCATTGGCAAGCTTTTGATTTCAGGTATTTTCCCTGGGCTTCTCCTTTCCCTGACCTTCATCGTCATTATCGTTGCTGAAGTTAAAATGGACCCAAGCTTAGCTCCAGCCACTCCTGGGGAGGTAAGTTGGAAAGAAAAGCTATTAGCCCTCTCAGGAGTCTGGGAGACCTTGCTCGTGTTTTTCTTGGTTATGGGAGGGATTTACTTGGGGTTCATCAACCCAACAGAAGCCGGCGCCATTGGGGCAACAGCCCTTTTCGTCATCACGTTGTTAAGAAAGAGGCTCACCTTAAAGAATCTCGCTGCTTCTCTTCTGGAGGCGGTCCGGATATCGGTGCTGGTCCTTTTCCTTGTCGCAGGGGCAAATGTATTCAGCTATTTTCTTGCCCTTTCTACCATTCCGATAGTGGTCTCTGCCTGGATGGCAAGCCTCGATGTCTCTCGATATCTTGTCTTGGCCATTATCATTGTGATCTATATGATTCTGGGTTGCTTCTTAGACGCCATATCAATGATGGTTCTCACCATGCCGGTAATTTTTCCGGTCATCAAGACACTCAATTTTGATCCCATATGGTTTGGAGTGATCTGCGTGATCATGATGGAAGCAGGGTTGATCACACCGCCTGTGGGGCTCAACGTTTATACCCTTGCTGGAGTGGCCAAAGATGTGCCCATGGCAGAAATTTTCAAGGGGGCCATGCCCTTTCTCCTCTCCATGTTGGCTGTCGTCATCCTCATTACGCTTTTCCCGAAGATTTGTCTCTTTCTCCCCTCCATGATGGGGCGGTAGGAGATAAAATAAATGGTCGGAAAGGATCGGTTATGGAAGTCAAGAGGTTAAAGAACTACATTAATGGAAAATGGCTGGAATCGAAGACATCGAAATGGATGGAGGTGAAGAACCCGGCAACGGACGAGGTGATTGCCCTCTGTCCGGAGACCACACAGGACGAGATTGACCAGACGGTCAAGGCCGCCCAGGATGCCTTCTGGAACTGGAGGGTTACTCCGCCTCCGCGGCGAGCAAAACTTCTCTTCGATTTTCATGAAAAACTTCAGAAACATATTCCTGAAATTGCTGAACTGATTGTAAATGAAAACGGCAAGACCCTGGCCGATGCAAAAGGTGAAATCACCCGGGCCATGGAATATATCGAGCATGCCTGCGCAGGGCCAGAACTGATGAAAGGAAGCCACGCAGAGGATGTTGGAACGGGTGTGGATACGCTCTACATTCGGGAACCCTTGGGACCTTTTGTCTTTCTTCCACCATTTAATTTTCCAGCCATGATTGCCCTTTATTACGTCTGGGCCCTTGCGGCCGGGGACACAGCCATCGTCAAGGCAAGCCGTCTCTGTCCGATGACCGTTACCCGGATCTTCGAAATCGCTGAAGCGTGTGATTTTCCCAGAGGGGTCATCAATCTTCTCCAAGGCTCTGGGAGCGGTGTGGGGGATGCCCTGGTGACCCATCCCGGGACCGCAGGGGTCACCTTTGTGGGTTCTTCGAAGGTGGGAGAGCATGTTTACAAGACGGCCATCAATCATGGCAAGAGGGCGCAGTGCCAGGGCGGAGCAAAGAATCACGTCCTGATTGCTGAGGATGCGGTGATCGATGAGGTGATGCAGAACGTGGTGGATTCTTGCTTCGGCCATGTGGGAGAGCGATGCTTCGCTGTCTCCACTGTGTTGGCTGTGGAAAAGATCTATGACAAAGTGAAAGAGAAATTCATCGATCTCTCGAAAAAACTCGTGATGGGTTACGGAATGGATAAGGGAGTGACCTTAGGTCCGGTCGTTTCAAGGGAGGCGTTAATCGGGATCCTGAGAGAAGTGGATCGGGCAATCAAAGACGGGGCCAGGTTGATCCTCGATGGACGAAATCCAAAAGTGGAAAAGTATCCCGGGGGGTATTTTATCGGGCCAACCGTTTTCGAAGCAGAGCCTGAGATGCACATCTTTCAGGAAGAGGTGTTTGGTCCGGTTCGTTGTTTTAAGAAAGTGAGGGATCTGGCCGAAGGCGTTGAAATTATCAATCAAAGTCCTTACGGCCATACGGCCAATCTTTACACGGAAAATGGGGGATGGGCTCGGGAATTTGCCCGGCGGGTGCAGGTCGGCCAGGTTGGGATCAATATTGGAACACCCGCACCGATTGCCTATTTCCCAGTGGGAGGGAAGAAGATCTCCATGTTTGGAGATATTCGCGGCCGCGCCAATGAAGCGATCGATTTTTATACGGACAAGAAGGTGATCATCAGCCGATGGCATTCTTCCTTCAAGGGACTGGACAAGAGCCTCGATGATGGATTTGCGATGAAATACAAGAAGTGAGATGGAGCCAGGAGGCAAGAGGCTAAAAGCATTAAGATATTGCGTCAAGTGAAGCGCTCCTCAACCCTTGAACCTCAATCAGAGGGTGACAAACAAGACTTTGATTGAATATGGAACAGACGATCGAATTCATTCTGAATGGAATCTGCTTGGAAGTACCGGTGGCTCCGCACTGGACGCTCCTGAGGCTCCTGCGGGAGAAGCTCGGCCTTACAGGAACAAAAGAGGGTTGTGGGATGGGCGAATGCGGAGCCTGCACGGTTCTTTTGGATGGAACGCCTGTCCATTCCTGTTTACTTCTGGCTCCAAAGGTTGAAGGAAGAGAGGTTCAGACCATTGAAGGTCTCGGGAGTCGAGAGTCGCTCCACCCGCTGCAACAATCCTTTATTGATCACGGGGCGGTTCAGTGTGGCTTTTGTACCCCCGGGATATTGATGTCTTCAAAAGCACTTTTGGAGAAGAATCCTCATCCCACGCGAGAGGAAGTGAAAGAGGCAATCTCAGGGCACCTCTGCCGCTGTACCGGATATCAACAAATTATTGAAGCCATCGAAGCCCTGGCAAAATAGGTTAGAGGCAATAGGCAAGAGGGGATAGGGAAGAGATTTTGAATCAGATGAAGTGCCCTCAAGCCTTAAGCCCTAAACGGGTTCCTCCGTGATTCCATCTTTTGACTATAAAATTCCAAGGACCCTTGAAGAGGCATACAATCTGTTGTGGGAATTTCACGAAGAGGCCAGAATCATTGCCGGAGGCACGGATCTCCTCATGAGCCTTCGAAACGGGGATTTGAAGCCCCGGTGTCTCATAGACATTACCGGACTCGAAGAGCTTCGAGAGATTGAAGAAAGAGATGGAATGATTTCTGTCGGGGCTGGAGTCACCCATTCCGAAGTTGTTTCCTCGCCCTTAGTGGTAAGATATGGGAAGTTACTTTCCGAGGCTGCCTGCAGGATCGGTTCTCCTCAGATTCGAAATCTCGGGACTCTCGGAGGGAATATTGTCAATGCCTCTCCGGCTGCTGATACCATCCCTCCTTTAATGGTGTTAGATGCGGTGGGGCAGGTCATGTCTAAAGAAGGAGAGAAAGAAGTTCCTCTTTGCCAACTCTTCAATCGTCCCTACGAAACCAGCCTGAAACCATACGAAATCCTCACTCAGGTCAGATTCCCAAAACTCCTTTCTTCAGCCCGAAGTAGTTTCATCCGGCTCGCAAGAAGGGAAGCGATGGCGATTGCACGGATGAGCGTGGCTGTCATTTTGCAATTGAATAAAGGTGTGATCGAGGACATCCGTATCTCAGTTGGATCCGTAACCCCAACCCCAGGGAGGATGTCAGAAGCTGAAGCAGCGCTGACAGGGAAATTACCGAATGATGAGGGGATACAGGCAGCGGCCCGCAAGGTCTCTGAGACGATGATCCGTCAGAGCGGAATGAGACCTTCAACCGCCTATAAGAAACCTGTTGTAGAGGCTCTCGTGATCAGGGCCATTCAAGAGGCCATAGAAGAATAGACATGAGGCAGGTGGGAATTGAAATCCCGAAGGTGGATGCCCTTGAAAAGGTCCTGGGTTCTGCCAGGTATGGCGCGGATCAGACCCTTGAGCATGCCCTCCACCTTAAAGTCGTCAGAAGTAAAAAGCCCCATGCGAAGATCGTAAGTATCCAGATCGATGAAGCGCTCAGAGTTCCAGAAGTAGAGAGGGTCTTCACTGCGAAAGACATTCCAGGGAAAAATCTGATCGGGATTATTACAAAGGATCAGCCCGTTTTAGCATCAGACCGCGTGAGATATATCGGGGACCCGGTTGCATTGGTTGCTGCGGGGTCTTCTGAGGCTGCGGAAGCGGCAGCCCACAAAGTGATCGTCGATTTTGAGGACCTTCCTTTTATTTCAAGCCCTGAAGAGGCTTTCAAGCCGTACGCTCCTTCGATCCATGAAAAAGGGAATTTGCTCTTAGAATTTCAAGTGATCAAAGGCGATGTGAAAGCAGGATTTAAGGAGGCTGACTTCATTGCAGAACAGACCTATGCCACCACCTGGGTGGAGCATGCCTATTTAGAGCCGGATGCGGGTGTTGCCTATCTGGATGATGAAGGAAGAATTACAGTCGTCTGTCCCACTCAAAACGTCCATTACGATCAGAAAGATGTGGCTTCTGCCCTTGCCTTGCCTTTGGAGAAAGTGCGGGTCATTCAAAGCGCCACGGGTGGAGGGTTTGGAGGAAGATTGGACATAACCGTCCACTGTTTTCTTGCACTGGCGGTCTACCATCTCAAGAAGCCGGTGAAGATCATTTATTCAAGGGAAGAAGTCTTCCAGGGAACTTCAAAGCGTCATCCTCTTAAAATTCACTATAAGAGTGGAGTGAGGAAAGATGGTACACTGACTGCGGTCGAGGCGGATATTTTAGGCGATTCTGGAGCTTACGCCTCTTACGGGGTCGCTGTCTGCATTCGATCGGCTGTTCATGCCACCGGTCCATACTTTGTTCCTAATGTCAAAGTGAGGAGCCAGATGGTCTATACCAATAACTCCTGGAGCGGAGCGATGCGAGGGTTTGGCGTGCCTCAAATGGCTTTTGCCCATGAATCCCAGATGGACCTGCTTGCCCAGGGGCTGAAAATGGATCCCATCGAACTCAGGCTTAAAAATGCGCTTCAGGTCGGCGCTGAAACAGCCACCGGACAAACGCTTACAGCAAGTGTTGGGATTGGCAAAACCCTGCAGAAAATTAGAGAGTGGAGAGATAAAGAAAGTTTTTCTAAGGAGGATGAGAAAAGACCTTATATCAAAAAAGGGGTCGGAATTGGATCCATGTGGTACGGGATCGGAAATACGGGAGTTGCCAATCCCTCCACGGCACAGATGGAGATTCATGCCAATGGAGAGCTTCGACTTTTGACCGGGACAGCAGATATCGGCCAGGGTTCTGATACGGTCCTTCTCCAGATTGCATCTGAGGCCCTCGGAGTAGATATCAATGAGATACGTTTGATTCGTGCTGACACATCCATGACTACGGACGCAGGCGCCACCTCAGCAAGCCGACAGACCTACATCTCCGGCAATGCGATTCTTCGGGCGATCAAAAATTTGAAACAAGAAGCCTTGAAAGAGGCAAGCCTGATATGGGGTGTTCCTGAGGAGAATCTTTTCTTTGAAGATGCGGCCGTCCGGTCGAAATCGAGCCCGTCGCTCTGCATTTCGATTAAAGAGGTGGCGAGGCAACGCGGAAAATTGCTGAGAGGCCAGGGCGTTTTCGATCCGGAAACAACCAAGCTCGCCCCGAAGACAGGCCAGGGCATTCCCTATGCAACCTATGCTTTTGCTACTCACCTCGCAGAAGTCGAGGTCGATACAGAGACTGGAAGGGTGAAGGTTACCCGGGTGGTTGCATGCCATGACGTCGGCAGGGCGATTCATCCAAAGAATGTGAAGGGGCAGATCACCGGTGGGATTGCGATGGGATTGGGATTCGCCCTGATGGAGGAGTTCGTTCCCGGAGAGACACTTTCTTTTGTCAACTACGTTATTCCGACCTCGCGTGATGTTCCGGAAATGATTCCAATCCTTGTTGAGGACGAAGAACCCACAGGTCCCTTCGGAGCGAAGGGTGTGGGAGAGCCTGCCCTTATCCCCGCGGCCCCTGCTATTTTGAACGCGATTGCGGATGCCATTGGACAGCGGATTTATCAGTTGCCGGCAAATCTCGAAAGGGTACTTGAGGCGATTCAAAAGAGCAAAGTAATAGGCGGGAGGCAATCTCTGTGTTGTCATTCCGGGCTTGATCCGGAATCCAGTCTTTGACTTTCTGGATTCCCCTGGAGTTTACTCCGGTGGAAATCGGGGCTGGAATGGCACTATGTGCATAATTTATTATTATGTGCATAATTTATTATGACGTTGTAAATTGTTTTCACAGACACGGTCACATTATTTTAGGGTTCATCCGGGTATTGAGTGGGTAACCTCCCCTTAACCCCCCTTCATCCCCCCTTAATTTAAGGGGGGAATAGAGGGGGTTACTCCTAAGACGGGTAAAGCACCCACACAAAAGCCGGAAGAACCAATTTTAGGAAATGGGGGAGGGCCACAATGGGGAAGCTGATCATTAAGAATATCGGTACTCTGGTTTCAGGCGATATTTCAAATCCGATTCTAAATGCCGACACACTTTCAATCGAAGGGGGTTTGATTCAAGGGGTCGGCAAGGAGAAGG
>DATIGG010000152.1:0-3823 GCA_035454825.1 Thermodesulfobacteriota bacterium
TTCAAAATAGTTTTCGATGCTATTCGGCAGTTAATGGCACCCCCAGAGCCAGAACCACAAAAGAAACGAATAGGATTCTTGGTCGAAGAACCGCATGTGCCCTACAAATCCTTAAAGGGGTTTAAAAAGCAGAAAGGGCAATAAGCTTTTTTCGGGAACCATATCAGAGATGGAATTTTTAAACCAATTGGTGTAGAAAAGCCTCAAGTGAAACGCTCCTCAAACGAAGTGCTCCTTGAGCCTTAGCGGTCAGCACCGGAGGTGCTTATGCCAGCCATTGCATCTCTTGAAGATTTGAAATCAGCCCAGAAAGAAGGTTTGAGTATTTACGCTATGCTCTGGTTTATTGTTGTCAAGTATTTTTTTAAGTACCCTTTTTATAACCTGGTAACCATCTTATGTGTGACGCCTTACCCTACCCTGGTAATTTGAGAGTCTCTCTTGAGCTCTGACCTTGCTTCATTGGGGTTAAGGTGCAAGCGGGAAGTTATAGATGCTATGCGCGAAGGTCGACTCTGTCGCCTTAAATTGCATGGCTGATAATCCTCCCGCTTCCACACTTAAGATGCTCCTTTAGGCTGCCAGCTTGAGAGTCTCTTGCTGGGAGTAATTTTCGATATAGAGACTATGATCACGTACCAAAGCAAAGACGGTTCTCAAAAGTTTTCGAGCAATGGCCACCAAGGCCTTGATCTTCGGCATCCCTCGCTCGAGATGCCTATGATAAGGGGCATGCATTACGCCTCCCGTTCGAACCGTATTCATAGCGGCAAAGTAGAGAAGCTTTCTCAGAAGGGGGCGACCTCTTTTAGAAATATGACGATTCCCCTTGTGTTTTCCAGAACTGATCTCAAACAGATCCAAACCAGCCAACTTCTCCACCTCCGAGGCCGTAGGAAACTTCTTGAAGTCTCCTACTTCTCCGATGAGACCTGCCGCGGTAATCTCTCCAATCCCCTTCAAAGAAAGGATCAAAGAACTATAAGGGATTTGGTCAAGAGAATGAGACATCTCTCGTTCCACCTGCTCGATGAAGCGGCTCGCGCTGTCGATCTCCAAAAGAAGGTGCTCCATTTCCAGAAGCATCGCGTCTCGACCTTCTTGAAGGCCCGCAGACTCTTGGGCCGCCTCATAAAGAGCCTGGGCCCGCTCTCTACCCAGCTTACCGTGGCTGACCCGCTTCAGGATCGAGGTCAAGGTCTCCAGGCCACATTGCCCAACAGCCTGGGAAGTGGGAGAGTGCCGCAAGAGATATTGAGCGCTCTGAGTTCGAAGGTCTTTCATCACCTGCACAAACTCTGGAAAAAGAAGAAAAACCAAATCGTGAAGCTGGTTATAAAGAGCGGTCCTTCGTTGAACACTCCTCTCTCGGGCTTGGGTGAGTCGACGCAATTGAGCAGCCGCCCCCTCGGGAATCACCACACTCAGCGCGTGGCCAAGCTGCATCAGATCGGCAATCACCTTAGGATCCTTTTGGTCGGTCTTGGCCGGAGAATTCCCCTCCAGATCCTTCATTCGCCGGGTATGCAAAGGATTCACCTGAACCAACCGAACGGGTTTACTCCTCAGAAAGTGCGCCAACGGCTCTCCATAAATCCCTGTGGATTCAAACCCCACGACCACTTCCTCCAGATGGTGGGCCGCCTTCATCCAGCAAATCCGATCCCACAACTTTTTAAACCCTTCCGTATTATTGGAAACCTCAAAGGGTTTACAGTCTCTCCCATCAGGGCATCGACAATACCCAACGAGAGTGGCTTTACTGATATCGACAGCGACCATAAGAGTTTTGGTATTGACTATCCTAAGTTTTTTTGTTTCAATCTTAATCACGGCTATACTCCTTTCCCTGGTGTCTCACCAGCTTGCGAATTAGCGGAATCCGCAAGAAAGAGTATAGCCTTTTTTATTGGGCTAAACTAACTCTCTACATTATAGCAAGCTATGCGATTTTCTTAAACAAAAAGGAGGATCATAAAATGAAAGCATGTCCAAAGTGTCAAACAAAGAACCAGGAATCGAGTCGTTTTTGTAAGAAATGTGGGGTTCAACTTTCAGATTCATCATTTCAGGATAAGAAGGAGAAGGTGCTGGGTGAGAAGAAGGGGAAACATCTCTGGATTCCGATTTCCTTAGCCGTCCTTGCTCTCATACTGGTAGGCGTGGGCTATTGGATCATCGAGGGAAATACAGGAAGTAACCCGAAAGTTTCTTCTCAACCCAGGGTGGGTGAGAAGGTGGACTATTCCGGACAGACGATACGCATGACGGATATTCAGGCAAAAGTTGAGAAAGGGAAAATTTCCATCCCACTCAATGTGGTGAAGGAGAAAAAGATGGTACGTTTCGAATACGAAGGTAATGGGCTCATCATCCCCCTCCTTGCTTACATTACCCAAACCGGGAGGGTTGTCACAGCAGTCAGTATGTGTGAGCCATGCCGGTCCACGCGATTTCATATCAACGAAAAGAAACTCGTTTGTAATGCATGCGCCACGGAATGGAATCTTGAAAGCCTCAAAGGAATTCAGGGAGGGTGTCTCAATTATCCGCCTGATGTCATTCCAAGCACAATTGAGAAAGATCGTATCCAGATCGATGAGAAAATTGTTACTCAATGGAAACCCAGGGTTTGATGATATAAGTCAATAGTTATTAAGTAATTCGGTCATTAAATGACTTAGTGACCCAATAACCTATAACTTTAATCTGTTTCGTGAAGGGTGATAAAGATGCGACTTAAAGACATTTCAATGAACAATCTCCGGAGGCGAAAAGGCAAGGTCTTCTTCCTAATCCTGGGTCTTACCATCGGTATCACGACCGTGGTCACTCTCATCTCCGTTACCCGGATGATGAACGAAGATATTTCAAAGAAACTGGATGAGTTCGGAGCCAATATCCTCATCATCCCAAGATCGGATGACCTTTCCCTTTCCTATGGAGGGATGAATATCGGCGGGGTTTCAATGGATTCTCAGACACTCAAAGACTCCGATATCCCAAAGATTTGGCAGATCGAGGTTCGGGAAAATATCAGCACTGTCTCACCCAAGTTGATCGGTGTGGTGGAAATCGAGGGTAAAAAAGTCCCTCTGATGGGCATCCAATTTGGAGAAGAGTTAAGGCTTAAGAAGTGGTGGAAAATTCACGGAGCTGAGCCGAAGAATCGGGATGAGGTCTTGCTGGGAAATGAGGTGGCGGTCCGACTCTTTAAAAGTACAGGCGATACCTTATCTATCAATGGGAAGGCAGTGAAGATAGCTGGTGTTCTGGATGAGACAGGATCACAGGATGACTTCCTCATTTTTAGTGATTTGACTTTTGTCCAGGAAACGATGAAGAGGCCCCAAACATTAAGTTTGATCGAAGTCTCGGCCTTTTGTAATACTTGCCCCATCGAAGATATTGTGAAGCAGATCTCACAGAAATTGCCCCATGCTAAAGTGACCGCCATCAAGCAGACCCTTCAGACCAAGATGGAGGCTTTGGACCATTTCAAAAAGTTTTCTTTCGGGATCTCGGTCATTGTCCTTCTCATAGGAAGTCTGATCGTCTTTACCAATATGATGGCTTCAGTGAATGAGCGAAAGAGAGAGATCGGAATCTTTCGAGCCATTGGGTTTCGGAAATCTCATGTGGTACGCATCATTTTTTTGGAGGCTCTCATCGTGGGTCTGATTGCAGGAGTGGTGGGATATGTTTTTGGTTTAGGGGTTTCCCAGGTCATTGGTCCAATGATTACAGGAATGAAAGGTGGGTCGTTGTCCATTGATCCTCTTTTGGCCCTCGGGGCTATTTTCCTGTCTTCTCTTATTGGGAT
>DATIGG010000153.1:0-2595 GCA_035454825.1 Thermodesulfobacteriota bacterium
GAGAGAAGTGGAGCCAATCACTCTCTTTTTCGTCTCCTCCTGAGGGGGAAGATCCGCCATTGCCGCAAGGGCTGATGCAGCATTCCCAAGGATGGTTCGAAGGAGAGGATTTAATCCCAGAATATCGGCGACGGAGGGGAACAGAACAATATCCTTCGTCCCGAGAATAGGCCGGATATCCTGAAAAGGAATAGTCGAAACCATCACTTTGGGTAACCCCAAGGGGAGGGAGCGCATCACTGCCGTTCCAAGCCACGTGCCGACTCCGCCACCCAGCGCGATGACGCCTCCCACCTCTCTTCTTTGGATCCCTTCTTCCACAAGGGAGAGAGCACCCTGGGCCATGGCATTAACTGCTGTCACCTTGTCCCTTCCTTCCGAGAGAAGCCCCTCAATGGTCTTGCCCGCCCGAACGGCAACCTCTTCCCGGGTCACGTCGGGAGTGAAAGCCGGCGGGGACAGCAACCCGACATCAATGATCCGGGTTTCCCATCCCAGAGATCGAAGGCATTGGTTGAGAAAGGCCGTCTCCGGGCCCTTGGTATCGAGGGTCCCGAGGATGACAAGGTACCGGTCGGTCATAGAATCAGAGCGCCTCTGAGTCCTTCCACTCGCATCATGTTTTTACCGCTCCCGCAGTCAGTCCGGCGATCAACTGCCTGGCGGCAAGGAAGGTGAAGAGGATCGCCGGCAAGGCCACCAGGGTTCCCATGGCCGTAATATTTCCCCACTCCACGCCGATATCCGTCATGTAGATGGTTGTAGCCACAGGGAGCGTGCGGGTTAACCGATTCGTCAAAACCAGGGCGAGGAGGAACTCGTTCCAAGCTATCCGGAAGGTGAATATCGCTGCTGCTGCCAGCCCGGGTTTGATCAGGGGGAGAATGATCTGAAAGAAAATCTTCCAGGGACCGCACCCGTCCACAACTGCCGCTTCCTCCAGCTCCAAGGGGATATCGGAGATGAAGCTGATCAGCACCCAGATGGTAAAGGGGAGATTGAGGCCGACGTAAACAATAATTAATCCGGGAAGGGTATCTGCAAGCCGAAAAAGCGTCCAGAGAACATAGATCGGCACCACCAGGACTGCCGGAGGAATCATCCGCAAAAGAAGGGTGCTGAACGAAATGGTTCCTCTCCCGAAGAAGTTGAAGCGAACGAGGGCATAAGAAGCAAAGCCTCCAATGACCAAGGTAAAAAAAGTCGATATTGATCCAACAATAAGGCTATTGACTAAATAACGAAGAAACCCTTGCTCCATAAGAACGTTCTGGTAATTCATGAGGGTGGGCATAAAAATCCAGGAAGGAGCCCGGGACATAATTTGGATTTGAGTCTTGAGGGAGGTCATGATCAAGACAATCACCGGGACGAGATAGAGAAAGGCGAGAATCGAGAGCAATGGGTATCTTCCTGCCTTCCATGCTTTCCCATGGGTAAAGGCAGACCAGAATCCGACGCTTCTGGAGTCTTCTCTTCCAGTGTTATCCGCATCCAAAGATTGATTCTTCATGTTGAGTTACTCCGTTTGTGAAGCTCCACATCCAAAGGCCGGGGTTTGCGGAGCACTTGCCGGTCAATCGATCTCTACTTTTTCGAAAGGGCCGGCCGGGCGATTGCCAAGAAAGCCAGACTAAAGAGCATAATAAAGACCAGGAGAAAAATGGCATTGACCGCAGAAAGTCCCAGACGCTGGCTATTAAACGCAGTCTTATAAATATTCAAGGATAGAACTTCGGTTTCCCTTCCCGGTCCTCCGAAGGTCAGAATATACATGACCTCCAGACTCCGGAAGGCGTCGATCATCCGGAGAATGATGGCTACCCAGATCACCGGGGCAAGGAGAGGGAGCTTCACCAGGCGGATGACCTGCCAGGTGGTTGCCCCGTCCACATGCGCTGCCTCTACCGGGCTGCTCGGCAGGCTCTGCAAGCCGGCGAGAAAGAGAATGAACATAAATGGGGTCCATTGCCAGATATCCGTAATGATGACGGCTGGCAGGGCCAGCCCCGGAGTCCCCAACCAGACTTTCGGTTCAAAGCCAACCAATTGAACGATGTAATTGATCAGGCCAAAATTGGCATCAAATAGATATCTCCAAATCAATCCTACCACCACCGGAGCGATCATGATCGGGACGATGAAAACCGTCCTAAAAAGGGCGATTCCTTTAATGCCTTTTTCCATGAGGAGCGCCAGGATCAGGCCCAGCAAGAGTTCGACCGAGACGGCTGAGATGGCAAAGATGATGGTGACTTTGATGGAGTTGAAGAGTGCGGGATCATTCCAGGCCCAGATAAAATTTTCCCACCCCACAAATTTGCGGGACTCTATCGGAGTGCCCAGCTTCCAGTCGAAAAAGCTGAGTTCGAAACCCTTGATCACAGGGTAGAGGCACGTGAAGGCGAGAACGATCAATGCGGGCGCCACAAAAAGATAAGGAGTTACGCCTCTGAACAGTCCTTTTTGTTTGGCCAGCGATTTTCTCCCGAGTGCGGCGGAGACCAGAGGGGGCCTCCGCCGACTTCCGCGTAATCCATTTTTCAACTCATTTCATGGAAACAACTACTTCTTCCAACTGTAGTAACCGGCTTT
>DATIGG010000154.1:0-4995 GCA_035454825.1 Thermodesulfobacteriota bacterium
ACATCGATAAAGCGCGGGAGCTCAGACCGGGTCATGCCTTGCAGGTTGCAGCGCTTGGCCTCGAAATGGACTTCAATCAGGATGCCGAGAAAATAGAGACAGGCGGGGATAGCTGCCGCTTTGGCGATTTCAATGTAAGGCATACCGATGAACTCCGACATTAAAAAAGCTGCCGCACCCATGACAGGCGGCATGATCTGCCCTCCCGTTGATGCGGAGGCTTCAACGGCCCCTGCAAACTCAGGCCGATACCCCAGTTTCTTCATCATTGGAATGGTGAAGCTTCCAGAACCCACCGTGTTGGCCACGGAGCTTCCTGAAACCGTTCCTTCGAGGGCGCTGGTGATGACCGCTACCTTTGCAGGACCACCCGATGCCCATCCAGCAATGGCGTTGGCAATATCAATGAAAAGCTTCCCGATCCCCGTTTTTTCAAGGAATGCGCCAAAGAGGACGAAGAGAAAGATGAACGTGGCAGAGACGCCCAACGGGATGCCCAGAATACCTTCCGTAGTAAAATACATATGGGACACAATCCGGCTGATGGAATACCCCCGGTGAGCGAGAAATCCTGGGAAATAAGGTCCGAAATAAGAATAGAGAAGGAAACAGCTTGCAATGACCACGATGGGGAGGCCAACCACGCGCCTTGCCGCTTCAAGGGTCAACAAGGTTCCAAAGACTCCAACGATGTAATCCATCCTTGCATAATCCCCTCCCGCTTCCATCAGGCGAGTATAGTTGAAGGTTAGATACAATCCGACCATTCCCGCAAAAGCTGCAAAAAGAAGATCGTGCCATCTCAATTTGTTGGAAGCCGATTTCGTGCGGAATGGATAGAGCAAGAAAACAAGAACAAAGGCGAAGGACAGATGAATGGATCGTTGCAACTGGGCAGCCAGCGCACCAAAGATGGCGGTATAAAGCTGAAAGCATGAAAATCCTACTGCGATGATATAAACGATTTTGGAGCTATAACCCGTCAGTTTCTTGAAGGTCGATTCTTTGTCAACCTTTTTGAGTATCTCCTGAATCTCCTCTTCTGAGACTTCCGCTTTGAAGTCTTCGGCCCGAATGATCTTGGATTTTCCTTCCAATTCTTCCTTCGGTTTTTCTTTCTTGCTCATTGAAGACACCTGCCTCTCCACAATTCAAAGAAAGAAGTTTTATAAGTTTTTATTAACAGAGAAGTTCCGGGTTCTACGAGATCCGCAAGCTTGATTTCCCGCCCTTTAAGGCTCAGAGAATGATTGGCTACTCGGCCCACGGACAGATTCACTTCAGGGACCGGCCGATTAGCAGTCCATACCAACCATCCGTCTTTATCAAACTGGAGCTTCCCGTTTTCTGTTGAGGTTTCGGGCATTCCGGCGCCGAAAGAATCAAAGCGGGATTTTACAATAAGAAGATGATTTCCTTCTATACGAAGAGTATCGTATACCGGTCGTCTATTGACTGAATGGATAAAGGAAAGGATGAATTCTTCACCCTCTACCATTTCAGCGCATAAGACCGCTTTTCCTTCTTGGGTCGTCGTAAACTTGAGGACAGTAAATAAAGGAAAAAAGAGAAAGAAAAGGGCGATCAGTACACCCAGGGATAAAACGCTGATCCCTACTCGTTTAAACATCCATACCCAAAACGATGGCCCAGATTTATTTCATGACGCCTTTTTCTTTGTAGTATTTCACTGCGCCTGGATGGAATGGTATGGAGACACCTTTCACGGCTGTCTGTATACTGAGCTCTTTACCCTTAGCGTGAGCGGATGCCAGCTGGGCCTGGTTTTCGAACAGAGCCTTGGTCATGTTGTAGACGAGGTCATCCTTAATTTCCGGGTTGACGATCAAGACAGCCATGACCGCAACCGTCTTTGTCTCGGCAGCTACCCCTTTATAGGTGTTGGCCGGGACCTTTGCAGGGCCGAGGAAGGGGTACTTCTGCATCAGTTGCGCCGCCTTGTCGTCAGGAATCGATAGGAGTTTGACGCTTCGCTGGTTCGCAATATCCATGATGGCTGAATTCGGAACGCCTGCCACCACGATGAAAGCGTCGATGTGTTTATCTTTGAACTGCTCAGCGCTTTCGGCAAATGAAAGGTACTGGGCATTGACGTCTTCCTTTTTCATCCCGTAGATGTCGAGCAATTGACGGAAGTTGGCTTCCGTGCCGCTGCCGGGAGCACCCACGCCAATCTTGGCTCCTTTCAGATCCGCGAAGCTCTTGATGGGACTATCTCCTCTTATAACAATCTGGATGACTTCGGGATAGAGGACCGCAATGGCCCTCAGGTTGGGAAGTCTTTCCTTAAAGGCTTCTTTGGCGTTGTAGGCAAAGTCGATCGTATCGCTTTGGACAAGTGCAAGTTCGGCTTCTTTCTTATTCACCAGGCGACAGTTCTCCGCAGAAGCACCCGTAGCCTGGGCCGTCACGTTCATGCCCGGGATCTTGTCATTCCAGATTTTTGACATTGCCCCGCCAAATGGATAATAGGTCCCGGCAGTTCCACCCGTGGCCAGAACCAAATTGACGGACTGTTGCGCCAGAGTCATTGAAACCCATCCCATGAGAAACATGCAACCCACAAGAATAACCACTCCCTTCTTCATATGCGTCCTCCCAAGATAGAAATTTGATTTCCCGCTTTCCGGATTTCTTAAGTTTATGGCAAATGCCGTGGAGTGTCAAGAGGAATTTGATAAAAATGGTACAAGGTGGGACCCTTTCGCTCAAGGTGAGCCCGCCGCAAAAAAACTTTGACAATTTCTTGAAATTTCGATACAAAAGACATCAGAAACGAATGAGGAAAGGGGGTGAGTCCGAGAATAAAGCGGTATAAAGTAAAGCTGAAAGAATTTCTCACGTCTATTCAATTGCTGAAAGGAGGAATGCTCATGAGAAAGAAATGTTTTGTCGGGATTTTGGTCTTATGTCTGGTAATTTTCTTTTCCTCTTTCCGTCCGGAATTTGCCCACAGCGCTAAAAAGTATGTAACAATCGCATCTGGGTGGGTGGTCGGTGTCTATTTCCCATTGGCGGGAGCTCTTTCGAGAATTGCCCACGAAAAGCTTCCTGAAATCAAGATCACTGTTGAATCTTCAGGGGCTTCAGTGGCCAATGCCAAATTGATTGGAACTGGAGATGCGGACATGGCCATCCTTCAGAATGACATTGCCTTCTATGCCCTGAAGGGAGTTAAGCCCATGTTCGATAAACCTGTTTCGAATATCCGGGGAATTGCATCCCTGTACCAGGAGCATTGCCAGATTCAGGCAAGGAAAGATGCCAAGATCATGACCGTGAGAGACTTGAGGGGAAAAAGGGTTTGCGTAGGGCCTCTGGGAAGCGGGACAGAGCAGAATGCCATGCAGATTCTTGAGGTCTATGGGATGAAGTTTGAGGATTTGGCAAAAGTGGAAAGGCTAACCGCTGCGGAAGCCTCCGATTATTTGAAAGACAGTCGCATCGATGCGGCCTTTTATTCAGTGGGCGTGGGAGCATCGGCCTTGGTGGATACTGCCATGATGACCGATACCTTGATTGTCCCGATTGAGGATGCCCAGGCTGACATGCTGATCAAGAAGTATCCCTTCTTCTCCAAGGCGAATGTGCCTAAAGGATCTTACAAAGGGGTTGATAAGGACGTTCCGACCGTGGCTGTCCTGGCCATCCTTGTTGCCAGGGCTGAAATGGAAGAGGAGATGGTCTACAAAATCACCAAGGCGATGTTTGAAAACATCAAAGATATCGAAAGAGCCCATGCCAAAGGAAAAGAGGTGAAACTCGAGACCGCCCTCGTCGGCATGCCGATTCCCATCCATCCCGGGGCAGAGAGATACTTCAAGGAAAAAGGGATTAAGAAATAGGAAGGATGATGAGGAAGCCCCTCTTTTTGATTGCGTGAGGGGCTTTCTCAAAGATGTTATGAAGAAGACCCTTTATTCGCTCATCGCCTTGATTGCCGGTTTTTTCCTCACAGGGAGCCTCATATCCCGGTGGACCTTAGAAGTAAGGGAGAAGAAGAGCGGGGAGGTTTTTCTTCGAGAAAGAGTCATTCCAGGTGAAGTTTTTCATTTCCGATATACACATTCTGTCGAGAAGACCCCGGTGGAAGCGATTTTTGAAATCGAGAAGAATGGATTCCTTCGAATGGTTCAGATGCGATTCTCCTCCCACGGACCTGGACTTCCCATCGCTGCAGAGAGAAGTGCCTTAGAGGGAGGATGGTTTACTGCAAAGGGGAGGGATAGCCTGGAAAAGGTCACCTTTTTATTCATATCTCTCAATCAGCCTCTTCTTAGATTTAGGGATAGAGAATTCCGGCTCTCACCCAAAGGCAGAGAAGAGGGATCGCTGGAGATTTCTGTGAGGCGGGATTCCTTGCTTCTCCATTTCCTAAAGACACGGGTTCGCCTTCCCTAAAGTCCTCTATTCGAAATTTCCCCTCACCCCCTTACCCTATCCCCATCGGGGAGAGGGTAAGGGAGTGAGAAAGGATGGATCATGGAAGAAGAAAAATTGGGCGTTCATCAGGAATTGGCAAAAAAAGCGGAAGAGATCATCGAGGCCCAGGAGTTTGGGAAACGTCGCCTTTCAGGAATTCCTTTTAGAATTGCCTACGTGCTTGCGTTTGGTATGTCCTGCTTTCAGCTTTACACCGCTTTCTTTGGGACGCTAACGGCCACGCTTCAGCGCTCTGTCCATCTCAGCTTTGCCATTGTTCTCTGTTTTCTCTTTTATCCTTATTCGAAAAAATCGGAGAAAGAATCGATTCCTTTCTACGATTTTATATTGGCTGCGATCGGTGGCGCCGCAACGATCTACGTCATGGTTTTCTATGAAGACCTCGTCAAGAGGATTGGCTCGCCGACGCCCATTGATCTTGTGATGGGTTGCCTGACGATTCTTCTGATCCTGGAGGCCACACGGAGGGCTGTTGGATTTCCTCTCGTTCTGATTTCAGGACTTTTTATCTTATATGGTTTTATTGGGCCC
>DATIGG010000155.1:0-8279 GCA_035454825.1 Thermodesulfobacteriota bacterium
ATCAAAAGGAGGTTATCATGGGAGAGACAACGAAGGAGAAACTGAATGGGATAGATACTGAAGCCTTAAAGCAGGTTATGGGACAGATTTCGAAGGACCCTTCACTCGGCAAGGTGAAGTTTCAAGTGACCACAACCTGGAAGGGGACAACCAAGTCGGAAACAGTGGTTCAAGGCTACGAAATTGGCGGGCAAAGGGTGAAACGCCTGCATACCTTTGTCATTGATGAGCCGACGGAGCTCCTGGGTGAAGACACGTCCGCCAATCCCCAGGAATACCTCATGGGAGCGATGAATGCCTGCATCTTGAATACGTATGTCATAGCCGCCGCCATGAAGGGTATCAGGCTGGAGAAGGTGGAGATGGAAACCGAAGGTGAGTTGGACCTTCGAGGCTTTTTAGGAATCGACAAAAACGTCATACCGGGCTACAAGGAGTTAAAATACAAAGTGCGGCTGAAGGGAAACGGCACACGAGAACAATATGAGGAAGTCCACAGGACAGTGGTTGCCACCTCTCCCAATTATTACAACATCTCACATGCAATCAAGTTGAATACGGAGCTTGTTTTAGAAGAAAGGGGGTGATGTTCCCGATGGGTAAATGCCTGGTTTTTGTGGGTGCAGGACATGCCCATCTGACCTCCCTTAAGAATCTCTCCCACTTCAAGACACCGGGCCATCAGGTCACTCTGATCAGTTCCTCTCCCTATCATTATTACTCCGGGATGGGGCCCGGCATGCTCTCCGGGATCTACCACCCCCGGGAGGTGCGTTTTCACGTAAAGAAATTGGCCGAGGACCGAGGGGCTACCTTCATCAAAGGGAAGGCCATCAAGGTTGACCCCCTTCAGCACTTCCTTTTTTTGGACTCCGGCCAGAAAGTCCACTACGATGTTGTTTCCTTTAATACGGGGAGTGAAGTCCCCATCGAAACGCTGAGCAAGGCGCCGGCAGACAATCTCTTTCCGGTAAAGCCTATAATCAATCTTCTCAAGGCCCGTCAAGCGATCTTGGAAGCGATAAGAAATAATAAGAAGCTCCGTTTTGTTGTGGTGGGAGGAGGTCCGGCAGGGATTGAGATTTCGACCAATCTCTTGAGGCTTCTCCATGAAAACCGAGGGAAAGGAGAGATCACTCTTATTGGGGGAAAAAGGCTTTTGGGCGATGCCCCCGGTAAGGTGCGGCGTCTTGCCATGGAGTCGCTTGCCCGCAGGGGGGTGGAGATCATCGAGGGGAGCCATGTGAAGGTTATTGAAAAAGGACAGGTCCTCTTAGAGGATGGAAAGAGGTTCGATATGGATCTCGCCTTCATTGCCATAGGCATTCAGCCTTCCTCTTTTTTCCGCGACTCCGGGATTCCCGTTGGAGCCGATGGGGGGTTACTCGTCAACTCACATCTTCAAAGCGTGGTCCATCCTGACATCTTTGGGGGTGGGGATTGTATCAGCCTTCAAGGCCGTCCATTGGCCAAAGTGGGTGTCTATGCCGTGAGGCAGAACCCTGTCCTTTACCATAATCTTCTGGCTGCATTGGAAGGGGGGAGGATGGAGGTCTTTACGCCCCAGAAGGAATTCTTATTGATCTTCAATATGGGGGACGGAAAAGGAATATTTTGGAAAAAGAACTGGATATGGGAGGGCAGGCTTGCCTTCCTTCTGAAGGATTATATCGACAGGAAGTTTATGAGAACCTTTCAGGTCTCTGGAGAGCTCGATGAGCAGTCAGAGAAGACGAAAGATCAACGATCGGCAGAAGTCTTGCCTTGACATTCCCCCTCGTTTTTCGTATCGTCAATTCACTCAAAGCGAGTTCCCCTTCACAATCATTTCATTCAATCCCTACAGGAGGAGCGTATGAGGACACAGATTCAGGCTCGAAAACTTACCGTTTTACTCGTTGTCGGTCTGCTGATGTCTATGGGGTGGGGCTGCGCCACCCTGCCCAAGGCTGGGGACGAAGGGCAGGCCAAAAACATTATCCTGCTCATCGGCGATGGCTTAGGTCCCTCTCAGTTCGCCGCTGCCTGGTTCTACAGCTCCCGTCTTCTCAACAAAGACCTTCATCTCGTGCAGGTGATGCAGAGAGGCCGCACAGGGTACATCGTCAACGACACGGCGGATTCTATGGTGACTGAGTCTGCGGCAGCAGCGACCCAGATCGCCTGCGGCGTCAAGGTGCCTGCGCGAGCGGTGGGCATGGGTTCGGACGGCAAGACCCCGTGCAAGACCATCCTCGAAATCGCCAAAGACAGGGGGATGGCCACCGGCCTGGTCACGACCTCCGGAATCACGGACGCCACTCCTGCTTCCTTTGCCGCCCATGTGGAACACCGGAGCGATGAGGGCTCTGTAGCAGCCCAAGAACTGAAGCTCGGGGTGGATGTCCTGATGGGTGGCCGCAGGCAGTTCTTTTTGCCGGAGGCCAAGGGCGGAAAGCGCAAGGATGGCCGGGATCTTACAAGCGAGGCGCCTGCCTTCGGCTATGTCGTGGTGGCGACCGCCGACGAACTTCAGAGGGCAAACGGCCCCAAGATCCTCGGTTTGTTTAACATGGGGAATATGGCCTATGACGTGGACCGCGCCAAGACGCAGGAACCGAGCCTTGCCCAGATGGCGGGTAAGGCGCTCGAAGTCCTGTCCCGCAACCCCAACGGCTTCTTTGCCATGATCGAGGCAGGACGGATCGACCACGCCAGCCATCGCAACGATGCCCCGGCAACGATCCGGGAGATCCTGGCATTCGACGAAGCGGTGGGAGTTGCCCTGGAGTTTCAGAAACGAAACCCGCGCACCCTGATCCTTGTGACCGCGGACCACGAGACCGGCGGCATGGCCCTCATCGGCCACAGCAAAACAAGCACAGAGTATGTCGGAATGGATCTGGGACTATTGCAGAAAGCAGCGATCTCGTTTGAGCTCCTCGCCGCGGAGCTGGGGAAAAATCCAAGTCCTGAGAAGATTCAGGATGTGGTCAAGGGAGACCTCGGCGTCGAGATCACGGCGCAAGAGGCGAAGGTAGTTGCCGACGATGTCATCAACAAGCTTGATCCCAAGAACAACAGCTACGCCACCTTGCACTCCTTGGCCTTTGTGCTGCGGCCATACTATCGCGTCGGCTGGGGTAGCCAAACCCATACGGCCTCGCCCTTAATGGCTTTTGGCTCGGGCCCGGGTTCAGGGAAGCTGCCAGGTTTCCACCACAACACGGAGCTCTTCCATATCATGAAAGCGGCCCTGGGGAACTGATCGATATCTTGACTGGTGGTTCTTTCCGGTTGCGCCGGATAACTTCTCGATAAAAACCAGAAGGTTACGATATATTTTTCCAATATTGCATTGGGAATAAATTATTCCTACCGGTACGCCCAATACACGAACAATGTGTTGAATGAATGGAAGTCGGTAAGGGTGCCAGTCAGGTGTGAAACTTCTTAGAGCAATGTTCTATTCTTTCCGGGGCGGGTGTAGATCGTTTTGTAACGGTCGCTCAATGCGGTGATACAGAAGGTGCACTCCTCGGAAGACGTATCGACGGGTTCTAACAAAACTTCAAAACCAATCTCCTCGTATTGGTCAACGGCTTCAGAAAGACGGGGTTCATCCATCGTAAAACGCTTTGTCCATCCTTCTTTCTTAAGTTCTTCTTCCCGATTCATCATCTCGTAAAGAAGGTTAAGCGAGATTGGCATAGAAATCAAGTTGCAGGAGAAGCATTCTTTCTTGACAAGCCATGTTCCATCGATTATAGTTATTTTATAG
Organism: Thermodesulfobacteriota bacterium; assembly: GCA_035454825.1. Taxonomy (GTDB): domain Bacteria; phylum Desulfobacterota; class BSN033; order BSN033; family UBA1163; genus DATIGG01. The sequence goes on from DATIGG010000155.1 coordinate 3,761, forward strand.
CTGAAAATTAATTATAAAATAATTGGTATATGGCCAAACTTTTTGCTTGACAACTTCTTCCCCATCCGGTATAAATACGTTATAGTTGAAATGTAGTTAAATTGTAGTTACTCTTTTTAGATTAACCCATGGATGGAACACCCCGAAAAAAGATGCATCTAACCGAGCCCCGACCTCCTTCCAGAGAGTCTCTCTATCCAATCAATAAGTCCAAGTTTGAGGTTTACGGAGAGGAAATGATCGAGAAGGAAGTGAAACAGAGCGGAAATAGTGGCCGTGTTTATCTCCACCCGGAATGGGTGGGAAAGCATGTGAAGATCATTCGGATCGATTGAGGATGGGATGCTGAAGGAGCTCAACATCCGGAAGATACGATCTGGAGACGTTCCACAGATCATTGCCATTCAGGAAGCCCTCATTAAAAAGAAGGTCTCCCGAAGATGGGTTCAGATGGTCGAGGAGCACCTCCGGAAACACAAAGGGGTCGGTTTTGTCGCCTCCCGCGACGGCCAAGTTGCGGGCTTTATCATCGGGGAAGTGAAAGGGGAGGGCTTTGGGCTTGAGCAGAGCGGCTGGATTGAGGTGGTCGGCGTTCACCCTACCCAGATGGGAATCGGCATTGGCCAGGCCTTGGCAGAAAGGCTCTTCGACTTCTTCAAGAAAAGAAGGGTTCGGGATGTCTATACCGCGGTCCGCTGGGATGCGGTGGATATGCTCTCCTTCTTCAAGTCCGTGGGCTTTGACCGCTCCACCTTCATCAACCTAACCAAACGTTTGTAACAGAGCCCAGGAATCGCTGTGAAGAGAGGTTAAAAGATGAGGTACGCAGAGACAGGGTATAATTTAGAAATTGATCTATCCCGAGGAAACATTGAGAGGGTAGAAACCGACCCAAAATTAACCGAACTTCATCTCGGGGGTCTGGGCACCAACGCTAAGTTGTTATGGGATAGGGTTCCACCTGAAACTGAACCCTTTTCTGCTGACAATCTCCTCATATTCTCGACTGGCCTTTTAGTTGGCACACCGGCTCCCGGTGCGAGTCGGACCATTGTTACTGCCTATTCTCCGCAGACTTTGTTGATGGGCTATTCCATGATGGGGGGTTTCTTGGCACCGGAACTGAAGTATGCCGGTTATGACAAGGTGATCTTTCGCGGCAAGTCCCCCAGTCTGGTCTATCTGTGGATCAACAATGACAAAGTTGAAATACGGGATGCCTCTCATCTCCGGGGTAAAGGCGCCGTTGAAACGGCGGAAATAATTCGACGGGAGTTGAAGGAGCCAAACGTCCAGGTGGCTGCCATCGGCCTGGCCGGGGAAAACAGGGTCTACATGGCTTCCATCGAACAGGGCAGGTCCAGTGCGAGCCGGCTTGGCCTGGGCGCCGTCATGGGAGATAAAGGGTTAAAGGCCATAGCCGTTCGTGGAACAAAAGACATCAATCTTGCTCGACCGCCTGAATTCATGAAGCTCTGCAACGAAGTGCTGGCGTATATAAAAGTCAGAGCGCCCAAACTTGTTCCTGAGGTCATGCCCATTTTAGCGGGGCTTGGGTCACCCCAAGAGATGTTACATACTGACGAGAAGTGGCATACCGAAAATTTCTCCTGGGGGAATGCCCGCACCCGGAGAAAGGACTTCTGGACCAAAGAAATCGAAGAGAAGTGGAAAGAGAGTCTGGAGACGGTGCGGACTCGGTTGATCAGTTGCTATAACTGTCCGATGAAATGCGGAGCCATCGTTTCCGTCCCGGGAATTTCAACCTACATGATGAAATGCTTCTCGAAGCTGACTTATACCATGGCGGCCTTTGTAGATGACTTGAATTTTGGTTTTAAGATCGCTCAGCGTGCCACGGAGTATGGAGTTGACGGATTCTCAACCCCCCAAGCGATGGCCTTCGGCTTTGAGCTTAGAGAAGCAGGGATTTTGACGGATGCGGACTTTGCAGGGTGCCCGTCCGATAACGAGGGGAAATTTTACTGGTTGCTTGACAGAATTGTCCGGCGGGAAGGGATAGGAGATGTTTTGGCTAACGGCACGTATTGGGCGGCCCGGCAGATCGGCAAGGGCGCAGAAGCCTATGCTCACAACAACATCAAGAAACATGAGCAGCTCCCTCTCAAGCTGGGAATGCTGAATCCCATTTATTTCCTGATGTATTGTACCGGTGAGAAGTTGAACATTACTCAAATCGAAGGGAATTTCCCCCAGGCACCTTTTTCGACGATGGAGATGAGAGAAGAGTTTGTGAAGGACTGGGTCCAGGCCCCTAACGATAAGTTCAAGCAGTATGTTCTGGACTGGGAGCCACGGGGAGAACGCTCCATGCCATTCTACCCCACGGTTGAAGCATGTTGTGAAATTGTCGACTGGCAAGAGAAGATGCACTACATTGATGACGCCCTCGGGGTGTGCGCCGGTTTGTCGTCCTTTCCTTTGAAGCCTCCCTATCATATACACAATTACCCGGCTTTTATTTCATCAGCGACCGGGATGGATATGGATGAAGCCGGATTAACGCAGATCACTAAGAGGAACCGAACGCTGGTTAGAGCCGTTAATGTGAGAAGAGGTTTGAGGAGAGCGGATGAAAAACCGCCTGAGGACCATTGGAAGAAACGATTTCCTGAGCTTGAAGAAAAGCTCTTGGATGCCTATTACGAATTCAAGGGATGGAACAAGGACGGGGTTCCTACGAAAGCGTCATTGCACGAATTAGCGTTGGATTACGTTGCCGAAGACTTCGAACAGAGAGGGATATTAAAAAATGGGCAAGGTCAAAAAGAAGGTCAAGATCATCAAGATCGATCTTGATAAATGCAATGGTTGCCGGGCATGTGAGGTGGTCTGCTCAGCCTTTCACGCCAAACCGCAATATAGCAGCAATAATCCGGCAAGGTCTCGTATTCGGCTGATTCGTGACCCGCTGAAAGACGTCTATCTTCCGGTATATGCGGGTGAGTATACGAAAGCCGAATGTTCTGGCAGAGATAAATATGTGATTGACGGGAAGGAATACAGCGAGTGCGATTTCTGCAGGGCTTCCTGCCCGTCCAGGGACGTTTTCAAAGAACCCGATTCCGGTCTCCCTCTCAAATGCGATATGTGTGAAGACGATCCGCCACAAGAAAAGCCCCTGTGTGTTCAGTGGTGCTTAAATGATGCCCTGACTTACGAAGAAAGGGAAGAGGAAGTAGAAGAAGAGGTGAAGCCGGAGGATGTGGAGATAGGGATGGAATCCATGGTAGACAAGTATGGACTGCAGAAGGTCATGGATACTGTGGCCCGAATGGCAAAGAAGGAATAAGAGATTTTCAGAAAGTCTCTGAGAAATCTCTGTAATCTCGTTTTGGAATCTCTGTAATCACGAGAGTGGAGGATCGAAAAGGAGTATGGAGACTGTACCCTTGGCCCCCTTCAAAGTAGTCATCGAAGGGATAAAAGAGGCGGGTGGAGAAGCCTTCAAATTCTGCTATCAATGTGGAAAATGCGACACGGCGTGCCCCTGGAATCGTGTAAGGAAATTTCTTCTTCGCCGGATGGTCAACCAGGCCAAATTTGGCGTGGTTCCTTTCGAATCCGAAGATATATGGCTGTGTGCCACCTGCAATAATTGTGTGAAGCGGTGCCCCAGAGGCGTAGAGATCATCGACGTTGTGAGGGCGATGCGCAGGCTGTTGGTGCCGGACGGTGTCGTTCCGACGAGCATTCCGAATCTTCGGGGTATCATGACAAGCCTTGCCAGTGTCGGTAACCCCTGGGGACAGGAACCGACGGACCGGCCCAATTGGGCTAAAGACGTGTCTGTAAAGGAGTTCACGGAGGGGACAGAGACTCTATATTTCCCCTGCTGCTATCCCAGCTATGAGCCAAGATTAAAGAAGATAGCTCAAGCCACGGCCAGTATCCTCAATCAAGCAGGGGTAGATTTTGGGATCCTCGGTTCCAGGGAGGTTTGCTGTGGGGAGAGTGTGCGCAAAGCGGGCAATGAGGCGTTATTCAAGCGCTTAGCCAGGGAAAACATCAAAACGTTTGTCGAAAACGGGGTAAAGAGAATCCTTGCTTCTTCCCCTCATTGCTACCACACCTTCAAGAACGAGTATCCCGAATTCAGGGTCAACTTTGAGGTGGTTCATGCCTCCCAATATTTGTTCCAGCTTATGAACGAGGGAAAACTTAAATTCACCAAGGAATATGGAAAGAAAGTGACGTATCATGACCCATGTTACCTGGGCCGACATAATGGCATCTATGATGAGCCCCGGGAAGTCCTGAAGAAGATACCGGGTTTAGAACTGGTAGAGATGGCGGAGTCCCGGGAAGACAGTCTCTGTTGCGGAATGGGAGGAAGCAGGATCTGGATGGAAACGGCAAAGAACGAAAGGTTCTCCGACCTCAGGCTGCAACAAGCGATCGGCGTCGGGGCCGAGGTGCTGGTAACTGCCTGCCCCTATTGCATCACCCAATTCGAGGATAGCCGGTTAACCCTGAAGGATAGTGAGGCCATACAGAT
>DATIGG010000156.1:0-2796 GCA_035454825.1 Thermodesulfobacteriota bacterium
CCGAAAACAATGGGGATAAATCAGGCGAATGGTAAAAAAAATTAAATTTCAATATATTGCTCTCATCGCGATTACTTTCGTCTCTTTCGGGATTTACTTTAACTCTTTAAACAATTCCTTTGTTTTTGATGATCTTCCGAACATTGTCAATAACCCACATATCAGGAATCTCAACGACTTTTCCCTTCTTCTGCAAGGCATCCAATCTTACACAGGCAAATACAGGGCATTACCAGCAATTACCTTTGCTATCAATTATCATCTCCATCACTTGAATGTCCTGGGATACCACCTCGTCAATCTCCTTCTTCATATCCTCTCGGGCTTTTTAGTTTATTTCATTTCAAGGTATCTCTTCCTCCTTGGACCCAATAGAGGCAATGTCCCGGAGAAACGCCATCTGGACGATCCAACCGTCAACTTTCCCTCCCTTTTTGCTGCCCTAATATTCATTACACATCCGATTCAAGTCAATACGGTCACTTACATTGTTGAGAGGAACGAAGGATTAGCCAGCTTCTTCTATCTTCTCGCCTTTCTTCTATTTATCAAAGGAACTTCTCAAATCGGAAAAAGAAAGATTTTGTACTTTTGCGGGACTGGACTCTCCTTCCTTGGCTCTATCTTATCGAAGGAGATTGGGTTCACGCTTCCAATCATTTTAATCTTATTCGATCTATTGTTCGAATGTAAGAAACGCGAAGACACGCTAAAGCGATTAAAGATTTACATTCCCCTTTTCTTATTGTCAATGACTTATATTTTATTCTTCCTCAAAGGGGGGATGTTGTGGCTCCTCGTCAAAGGATCACCGGAATGGAGATGGACCCCCTGGGAAAACCTTTTGACACAGGCAAATGTCATCATCCAATATGTCAAGTTGCTTTTGTTACCCTTGCCCGGGTGGCTGAACATTGATCATGATTTTCAGGTTTCAAGATCATTCCTGGAATATCCCACCTGGATCTCTGTTTTTATCCTTTTGTCTCTTCTGGTTCTTGCAACCATCCTTCTTAAGAAAAAGAAGCTCCTCTCTTTTTCGATATTCTGGTTCTTCATCATCCTGGCCCCGACTTCAAGTGTCATTCCTATCTGGGATCTTATGGTCGAATACCGCTTATACCTGCCCCTCTTTTCCTATGCGCTTCTTCTTGTGATGGGCCTTGATTATCTCGGTCATTTCCTCTATCGCCTGAATGGCAAGGCATTAAGCCGAAACATCGTCTTTGGGTTGGCAATTCTTCTTCTCTGTTTCTACTCGTTGATCACCATGGAGAGGAATAGAGTGTTCAAAGATGAACTGACCCTTTGGAGCGATGCGTTAAGAAAATCTCCAAACAAAATGAGAGTTCATCACAATCTGGGGAGAGCCTATTTTCACAGAGGGCAATTTGATGAAGCGATCCGGGAAGGCGAAGTCGCGTTGAGATTAAGTGCCAATCTCGACCGAAAGGAGAACGTGAAATTTGTTCTCAATCTTCTTGGAGGGGCTTATCTGGCCAGGGGAGAAAATCAAAAAGCCTTATCCATGTTTCAACAAGCCATGCAAGTGGATCCCAATTTTGCAACTTCTTATTACAATGCAAGCTGCATCTATGCCATTCAACATGAGAAAGAAAAAGCGATTGAATATTTAAGGAAAGGGATTTCGCTGGATTCCATCTATAAAGAAAAGGCCCGGAAAGATAAAGATTTTGATCCTTTGAGGGGTGAAAAGGAATTTGATGAGTTGTTGAAGTGAGGTCGTTATCCCCCGTTTGATATCTCCTTTGATGCCGAAACCATAAATCCCCTCTGGAAACGAAGGATCCCCATCAAATTCTACCTCATGAATGGCAAATCTCTTCAGAAGCAAATCAAAGGCCTTCGGCGTAAACCGCCAATAATCACTGGGATAATCGTGGAGGGGAAAATTCATGACTGAGGACATAATCACCATGCCGCCAGGTTTGAGAATACGGTAGATTTCCTCCATTGCCTGATACACGTTTTCCACATGCTCAAGGGTGTCAAATACCAGGACCGTTCCAATGCTGTTACTCTTGATATTCAGACAATGAACATCCTCGATCCGATCGACCCCCAACCCAGACCGCATGTCGCAGCCAATATAGGCTTTTCCGGGGAAAAAAGGTCTGAGATCGGCAAATTCCTCCTGGCCTTCAACGCGAAAGGACCCAATTTCGTAGATCGGTTCCATGATAGGAAATCGATTAACAATTTTTACCAGATAATCCTTCACCGATTGCCGCATCTGTCATTCTTTCCTTATTTCTGCAATTCAGACACTGGACTTCAGACATTAGACACCAGCTTTTTCGATATAGAAATTAACCCTGCTTCACTTTCTTGACATTTTTCATACACTAAGAGTGCCCGTTCGTCTGCCAACTGTCAGGCCTTTGTCCTGATGCAATCTCTGAGCGCTATTTTTCCTCCTTGGTCTGATGTCTGTGGTCTATGGTCTTAACTGTCTGAATCACCGTATAAGATCTTGGAGGTCTTCCACCGTCATCTCTGAGGTGACAAGGATTCTTTTCATTTTAAAAGGGTCGTCTCCCGGGGAATTCCCGCCCAAATCACCAGCCAAAGCTCCCTGATAGCCTTCTTGTTTTAATTTAATAATCAACGACTCATCATATGCTCCCCAGGGGTAGGCAAAAAATTTTACCTTTTTTCCACGTCCGATGGTCTGCTCGATCACCTTCTTGGACAAACCGATCTCGGTTTTGATTCTCCGATCCTTCTGAATCTCCATCTCGTATCGTCCACGGCCCTGGTGTGCCTTCCGAAAAT
>DATIGG010000157.1:0-26633 GCA_035454825.1 Thermodesulfobacteriota bacterium
TGCCTGTTGATGGATCCGGATTGTTCGCATTCCATTCCGCGTTGGGATCAGGAATCCGGTCCATCACTCTCACAACACCCTCGATAATGTCATCGACGTAGGTAAAGTCTCTCTGCATTTTTCCATAGTTAAAGACATCGATGGGTTTTCCTTCCGATATGGCCTTTGTAAAGATGAATAAAACCATGTCGGGCCGGCCCCAGGGCCCATAGACTGTGAAAAACCTGAGTCCTGTGCAGGGCAATTTAAACAGACTTGCGTAAGCATGAGCCATCAGCTCATTGGCCTTTTTGGTCGCTCCATAGAGAGAAACAGGGTGATCCACGTTGTGATGGACTGAAAATGGCATCTTCGTATTCGCACCGTAGACAGAGCTCGATGAGGCAAAGACAAGGTGCTTCACCTGCTGGTGCCTGCATCCTTCAAGGATGTTCAGAAATCCGGTAATATTATTTTCAATATAGGCATGAGGATTGATCAGAGAATACCTCACCCCTGCCTGAGCAGCCAGATTGACCACGCTATCAAACTTCTCTCTCAAAAAGAGTTCTGAGATGGATTTCCTGTCTGCAAGGTCCAGCTTTAAGAATCTAAAATTCTCTCTGCCCTCAATCTGTCTTAACCGGTCAATCTTCAAATTGACATCGTAGTAATCATTGAGGTTATCGAGCCCGGTAACCTCCTTGCCAAGCTCTATCAGTTTTTGGCAAAGATGAAAGCCAATGAATCCGGCTGCGCCGGTAACAAGAACCTTTCCTGGCATGGGTTAAGACCGTTCAAAACATTGACTTCTAAAATCCTGATTAATTTACTGATGAATACATAATTGAGAAAACATGTTAATCTTGCTCCAACAGATCCCCATCCCCCTCCTAACCTCCCCCTTGAAGGGGGAGGAGAATGTGAGGATTTCCTTCCCTCTCAGGAAAGGGACCATAATGATAACCCTTCCTCTCAGAGACTGTGTCGTATTGTCATTCTGAGGCAGTAGTCCCTGCCTGCCGGCAGGCAGGGAAGACTCTCTATGGTCGAATCAGTTGAAATGATTAGATTCTTCACGGAGTTTATCCTGAGCGAGATTCATCAGTCGCTACTCTCCTTCAGAATGACAGTAAGCGAAGGGTTCAGAATGACAACCGCCACCAATTCCCCTATTGCGACACAGTCTCTCAGAGGGAGGGTTAGGGTGGGGGTGGGGTATGCCAAAGCTTGAATTGCACCCGTCGTATGTTTCCTCCTTGTGTCCGGCAACCCAACTTATGGGACACGTTCAGTTTGCCAAAGGGGACAATATGGATCGACGAACCAAACATGAAATGTAAGATCTTATACACAGCGTGATATTCCATCATAAAATTATTTCTGTGAACGGAGGAGGTTATCAAAATAGTCGATTGTTTTGGGAAGACCTTCCTCCAGCGTAACCTTGGGAGACCAGTTGAGAATCTGCTTGGCCAGTGAAATGTCGGGCCGGCGCTTCTCCGGGTCATCCTGGGGTAAAGGCTCAAAGATAATCTTCGATCTCGACCCTGTAAGTTTCAGGATCCTTTGAGCAATCTCCAGGATCGAATATTCCTTAGGATTCCCGAGATTGATGGGGCCTGTTATCTCATCAGAGGTCTTCATCAAGAGGACGAAACCCTCTACCAGGTCATCCACGTAACAGAAAGAGCGCGTCTGAGATCCATTCCCGTAGATGGTAATGGGGTCTCCTCGAAGCGCCTGGACGATAAAGTTGGAGATCACCCGGCCATCATTGGGGTGCATACGGGGACCATAGGTATTGAAGATACGGGCCACCTTGATCTTCAAATGATGTTGCCGATGGTAATCGAAGAAAAGGGTCTCGGCGCAACGTTTGCCCTCATCGTAACAGGCCCGGGGGCCAATGGGGTTCACGTTTCCCCAGTAGGTCTCTACCTGGGGATGGATGTTGGGATTACCATAGACTTCAGAGGTTGAGGCCTGAAGGATCTTTGCCTTAATCCGTTTTGCGAGTCCCAGCATGTTGATCGAACCATGAACATTCACTTTGGTGGTCTGAACAGGATCGTTCTGGTAATGGACTGGAGAAGCAGGACAGGCAAGATTGTAGATTTCGTCCACCTCAACGTACAGAGGGAAGGTAATGTCGTGGCGGAGAAGCTCAAAATAAGGGTCCCCTATTGAGTGGGCAATATTTCCCTTTGTCCCTGTATAGAAATTATCCACACAAAGGACATCATGTCCCTTTCCCAGAAGATAATCGCAGAGATGGGATCCAAGAAAACCAGCGCCCCCTGTGACCAGAACCCGAATTCTATTTTGATCTTTCAAGATTCCCTCCATCGATCAGACGATCAAGAACATATTTACCTTACAGTTGCAGCCCTCACCCTTGCCCTCCCCCTCCGAGGGGGTGGGGGGCCCTACACCACGGAGGGTGCAGGACAATGCCCTGAACCTGACATGGTTCAGGGGGTGGGGGAGGACCATTTCAAAAATTTTGATACGAGTAAAATTCCTAACCCGATGCCAAAAAGATCAAGAAGAACATCGGTAACGGAAGCCTCGCGAGTCGGGATGAAAGATTGATGATACTCATCGGCAATGGAGACGATGAGGCCGACGACGCCAGCGATAAAAAAACGGGATTTTGTGTTAAGCGTGTTTATTGGATCTGAGTCGTTAAGATCGTTTCGATCGTTTGAACTGCTGAGAACGTTACGCCCGAGGATTCGGATAAAATGAGAAAAACTAAAAGGAACAAATGCAAAAATAAGAAGGATGGTCAGAGTGCCGTAAAGGGGAATATGGAGGAGGCTTAAGGGATTGAAAGTGGATAGCCCGGAAACGACGGGAGAATCAGCAAAGAGAAAAATCGCAGATATATAAGCAGCGGAAAGAAAAGAAAACCATAGATTCATTTTCAAACTCGATGAGCCACAGGGCCCCCTCCCAGTCCCTGAACGTGTGAAAAAATTAGTTCCGTGTTGTTTCACGTCATTCCGGCGAAAGCCGGAATCCAGTATTTCGAGGCCCTATGAACTGACTGGACCCCGGTTTTCACCCGGGAGACTACTGAAATTTAATTCTTTCACACCTTCCCTCTCCGGGGGAGAGGGGGTGGGGTGCACCACTCGTCAGGCGACCTTGTGGATTTGCCATTTCGATATTTGAACCGGGACATCGACACCAATTAAGTTCAGGAGGATCTTCACCCGGTCCTTTCCCGACATCTTCTTCTGAAAAACGCCGATTAAATCTTTTAGCGGGCCTGATTTGATCTGAACAAGATCCCCTGTTTTAATCTCCTCTTCGAGCTCGATAAGATCATCTTTCCCGACCCGCTCCTGGATCACCTGGACAACCCTTTCAGAGATGGGAACCGGTCCCTCTCTACTTCCCAGGATCCGACTCACTCCCCTTGTCCACCTCGCCTTTGTATAATTCACATCGAGATCGAGTTTCGCGAAAAGGTAGTTTGGAAAGAGGGGCTTGACCCTCTGGATTAACTTTCCGCTCCGGTAATGCTGGTCCTTATAAAGAGGAAGGAATGTTTCGATCTCCTGATTGAGCAAGTTTCTGTTGGCTCGGTGCTCGTCTCCTGCCTTTGTTCGGACAACATACCAGCGTCTTGGGGTCATCGCGTCACCTAATACGGCTTTATAAATGAAAGCGATGAATAAAATCAACCCTTTGACTTAATAACTCTTTATCTCCTCCTGGATCTCTCCTATCAATCGATCACGCTTCTGCAAGAGGCGGCGGATGAGTCTCTCTTTTCCCTTCTTAAATAATTCTCCCTTGATTGCGCCCAGGTTAATCCGGATATTTAGCATGCCTCCTTCAAGTGCTGCATTTGCCAGGTAAGCAGCTACCCCCGTATCGCTAAAGGCATTCTGATTTCCTTTCTTTAATAGCAATTTTGAAAATTCCAGTAACTGCACGGACAGTTCACAGACTTTTTGAGGCGTAACGGTTGCCATTTGATAGGCTTTTTGAATCCTTCTGCTCCGGTAGAGACGCTCTTTCTCTTTATCTTTGGGAAGTCTGAAGGCCTTCATGACAGCGTCAAAGGACTGGGCATCTTCCCCAATTGCCCTGTAAAGTTTCTGTCGGATCACCCGGGCTCTCTTCTTTATCCCTCTCATCTCTTTATTTTCGGATTGCCCTTTCTTAGAGGAAAGTCCTGCCACCATCATAATCAGAGAAGCGGACAGGGCCCCGGCCAGGGCAGAGGCGCATCCTCCCCCTGGGGTTGGGGTATCTGACGAAAGATGATCTAAGAATTGTTGGATCTCCATCGAATCCTCTCTATTCGAATTCTAAAATGCGTTGTTCGATAATTTGACGGATCGAAAATTGGGTGCATTTGATATGGTGCCGGACGATCCCCTCCAAGACCCCTAAAGGAATGAGACCAATAATCTCCGACTCTTCAACCTCTACTCCCTTCTTACCGGCCTCTTCTCTTATGAATTCATAGACCGTTGGAATGTTTGTCACCTGGTAATTCGTCAGGTTTATCGAAACCTGAACGAGTCCTTTATCTATGAGGTTGACCCCCATGGCCCTGACGCAGGGAAACCCTCCATCTTTAAACCGGGCTTTCCTGGCAATCTCTTTTGCGATCGAAAGATCTCTCGTTTTTAAGTTCACATTGTATGCTACGAGAGGGAATCGAGCGCCTACAACGGTGGCTCCTGATTTTGGGTTGAAGGTATCCGGTCCTTCATCGGGCTTCCATTTCGGATCTCTCAGTCTTTCCCTTAAACCCTCGTATCCTCCTTTCCGTATGAAAGGCAACTCTTTTCTTTCGGGCAGGGTCGCTGCCTCTTCGTAAAAATAGACAGGGATTCCTTTTTTCCCTAATTCTCTCCCAAACTCCCGGGCCACTTCAACCGCTTCTCTCATCTCAATTCCCTGGATGGGAACAAACGGCACCACATCGATGGCTCCGATACGGGGGTGGGCTCCATGATGAGTCTGCATGTCAATCAGCTCAGCAGCCTTTAACGCAAAAGATAGGGCAGCTCCCTTCACGTCCGAAGGGTCGCCAAGAAAAGTAAACACAGTTCGGTTATGGTCTTTATCCGAAGAGACATCAAGGAGCCTAGCCTTCGGATGTTTTCTTATCTCCTCTGTGATGGAAGCTATTTTATTAAGGTCCTGGCCTTCACTAATATTGGGGACACACTCAAGAATTCTCATAACAATGCCTTCGATAAACCGCTTTCCCTTTTTTGATGACCTGTTCAACATGGTCTACGCCAAAATGGTACGGGAAATAACGGTAATTAGGGATATCGATCACCAGGAGATCGGCCTGTTTCCCCGGATCCAAGGTGCCAATCTGATCTTGCTTTCCGATCGACTTTGCAGCGTGAACTGTCGTTGCTTGAATCACCTCCTGTGGCAACAGTCTATAGAGTACGCAACCCATGGTCATGATCAGGGGAAGGGACTCTGTCATGGATGAGCCAGGATTCAAATCGGTTCCTAAAGAAACAGATAGACCTTTTTCGATCATCTCCCTGGCCGGCGGATACTTTTTCATGGAGAGGAAGAAACTCGCCCCTGGCAAGAGAACAGCAGGAATTCCTTTCTCGGCCATTCGCTTTATTCCTTCGGAGCTAATGTATTCGAGATGGTCTGCCGAATAAGCACCCACCTCAGCAGCAAGTTCTGCTCCCCCCCCGGAGCTCAATTGATCGGCATGGATTTTGGGTTTCAGACCGTATCTCTTCCCTGCCTGCAGGATCTCTCTCGATTCCTCAATGCTAAAAGCCTTTTTCTCACAGAAGACATCGCAAAATTCGGCCAGACCTTGATCTGCCACGCTCGGAATCATCTCCTGGATGACGAGATCAACATATCGCCTCCGATCATTTCTGAAGTCATCTGGAACCGTATGGGCCCCCAAGAAGGTCGGAACAATGTCGATGGAATGAATCTCATTGAGGGCCTTGATGACTTTGAGTATCTTCAATTCTTCCTGAAGGGAGAGGCCATACCCGCTCTTGGCTTCGATCGTTGTGATCCCTTTGGAGAGCATCCGATCCAGTCTCTTCTTCCCAAGAGAGAAAAGATGATCGAAAGAGGCTTTTCGTGTTGCTTCGACAGTTGAAAGGATCCCTCCTCCGCTCTCAGCAATCTCAAGATAGGAAAGACCCTGGATGCGCTGTTCGAATTCATGCTCTCTTGATCCGGCAAAGACAAGATGGGTATGAGGATCGATGAGCCCAGGCATCACCACTTTTCCCGAAGCATCGATCTCGATGCCCTTTGGCCTCACCTTGAAATGGCCTGGGATCTTATCCGATTCTCCCACCCATAGGATTCGGTCATCCTGCGTCACAACCGCTCCCCTTCGAATAAGACCCAGCCCGGATTCTTCTCTGATGGACTGTGAGAGCGTCAAGAGTTCTGCGGCATTTTTGATGATCAGATCAACTGTGGTCATATTGTCAGCCGAGAGACCGTCATGGCGTCTTTGCGTCTCAGTTTCATTGGGTCAATTCATTTAGTTGGTAAGGGAATGGCTAACCTATTCTCCTTCCCCTTGAGAGACTGTGTCACAATTCGCCGCTCGCCCTTCGACAAGCTCAGGACGAACGGTTAAGGAGTTGATTTCTAATGTGCCGCAGTCCGTTCGTGGTGAGCCCGTCGAACCATGAACGGACTTGTGACTTGGACTCGGGAGATCTTTCCCGGAGATGTTAGAGATAAATTCTCAAATTTTTTGTGCAGGTATCTGCACCTAACGATACCTTATTTTAGGACTCTTTTCAGAGCCTTTATAAATCGTTTGTTATCTTCCGCGGTCCCGACTGTGACCCTGGAAAAGGTTGGGTATCCCCAAATATACCCAGGCCGGATGATCACGCCTTCCCTTAATAATCCCTGAAACACCTCTTTCGAGTCTTTTCCCAGGTTTATGAAAATGAAGTTGGCTTGACTGGGGACATAGAACAATCCCATCTTATCCAACTCCCGATAAAGGAAGTTTCTCCCTTCAATGACCATGCGTATCGATCTCGCCTCATGGGCCTTGTCCTTCAAGGCTGCCACAGCACCTGCCTGCCCCAGCCGATGAACAGGAAAGGGCTCTCTCACTCGATAGAGACAATCCATGAGATCTGCTCTTCCAATGGCATAGCCGACTCTCAAACCTGCCAATCCATATACCTTTGAAAAGGTCCGCAGAAGGATAACCGGCCTCTCTTCTCGTCCATAGTCAAGTCCTATGGGGTACTCAGGAGAATCAGCAAAATCCCAGTAGGCCTGATCCAGGACAACGATGATTCGTTCCGGGACCGTTGAAAGAAATGCATCAAGCTCTTTCTGACTGACGATCGTGCCCGTGGGATTGTTCGGGCTGCAGACAAAAATGAGTTTTGTCTTTCTGTTGATCCTTTTCAGCATGGAAGGCAAGTCGTGGTGATAGGCCTTCAGCTTCACCTCTACCGGTTTCCCTCCCATGATCCGGGTTACCGTGGAATACATAGAGAAGGTCGGCGCTGCCATGACTGCCTCCTCCCCTTCGTTCATAAAGGCGCTGGCAATCAGGACAAGGAGGTTATCGGCTCCATTTGAGATGACGATATTTTCCTCTGAGACAGAAAACCTTCGCGCCAGGGCCTGCCTCAAATCCGGGCAGGGTCCCTCCGGATACATGTGAAGGCTGGAAAGTTCTTTGCGAATCGCAGCCACGGCTTTAGGAGATGGCCCGAGAACGTTCTCATTCGAAGCCAGCTTGACCCATCTCTTCTTGCCAAACTCTCTTTCCACCTCTTCGATCGATTTTCCAGGAATATAGGGAGCCAGATCCAGAATTCCCTTGCGGGCGAGCTTTTCGATTTTCAATCTCTCTTCCTCCTTAACGTTCCCAGCTCTCGTTCGCCCCCTAAAGAGGCGAAGACAAGAGTGGAGATTTATTCTTTGTAATGAGTGGCTTTGATGGCTTCTTCCCGGATGAGGGCAAGAGCCTGTCTCTTCAGATTAAGGAAGGACTCCGTGGCCTTCATTTCGTAGTTTCTTGGCCGTTCAAGAGGAATACCGATCTCGGCCTTAATCTTTCCGGGCCGGGCGGTCATGACAAATACCCGGTCCGAGAGAAAGATGGCCTCCTCCACATCATGGGTGACAAAGAGGATGGTCTTATGCAAATCTTCCCAGATCTGGGTAAGGAGTTCCTGCATGAGGGCCCGCGTCTGGGCATCGAGGGCTCCAAAGGGTTCATCCAGGAGCAGGATTGCAGGATTATTTGCCAGAGCCCTTGCAATGGCAACCCGTTGCTTCATTCCTCCGGAGAGCCCTTTGGGATAGGCCTTTTCAAATCCCTTCAAGCCAACTTTCCCGACAAATTCCTCGGCAATCTGCTCCTGTTGGACTCTGGGCATCCCCGAGACCTCAAGGCCAAACTGGATATTCTCTTTAACGGTAAGCCAGGGAAAGAGCGTGTAGCTCTGGAAAACCATGCCCCGATCCTGTCCTGGTCCACTGATGATCTTTCCATCGAGTCTTACCACACCACGGGTCGGTTTCGCCAGTCCAGCCACAATCCGGAGGAGGGTCGATTTTCCGCAACCCGAAGGGCCAAGCAGGGTCGCAAACTCTTTATTTTTAATTCTGAGGTCGATCTCATCAATGGCCAGCAACTCATGATCATCGACGTGGTAGATCTTCGAGACATGATGGATATGGAGTTTTGCCGCCTCTTCCAATTTTATTCCACCCAGGGAAACAGTTTGTTATAAAGCCATTTTGAAAAATAGTCCGTGATCAGACCCAGCATTCCGATCGTGAGGATGCCAAAGATGATATTTCCCGTCCGGAGCATCCGCTGAGAACTGATGATCATGTATCCGATTCCGGATGCGGAAGCCACGAGTTCTGCCACAATGATATAGGTCCATGCCCACCCTACAATGATCCGCAAGGTATCGACAATTCCCGGAAGACTCGCCGGAAGCAGCACCTTCCGGATCACCTGGAAACGATTGGCCCCCAGCGTATAAGCTGTCTCGATCATATCCTTATGAACATTCTTTGCGACAACAGCTACCATGAGCACGAGTTGAAAGAAACTGCCGACAAAGATGATGGCAATCTTTTCAATATCTCCAATTCCGAGCCAGAGGATAAAAAGGGGAATGAAGGCAGAAGCAGGCATGTAGCGAATGAAACCGACCATGGGTTCTGTGATGGCTTCAGCGACCTTGAAAGTCCCCATGATTAAACCAAGGGGAACTCCCATCAAGGCTGCAACAATGAACCCCACCATCACCCGATAGACGCTATTAAAAATATCCGTGGTAAAACTAAACTCGGCAAAGAGGTCCCACCCTGCCTGGAAAACCCTTCCCGGAGAGGGAAGAAAGAGAGGATCGATGAACCCTCCGTACGTGAGAATCGACCAGATGACGAGAAAGAATGCGAAACTACCCAGGGTGAGGGTAAGATAGAGGCTCTTGGGGATGGGCTCCCTGGGAGTTAAGAAATCCCTGAATTTTCCGGGAGCCCCTTCCCGTTGATATTCTTTCTTTTCTTCCATCGCTTACAGGAATGAGCCATCGATCAGATCTGCAGCCTTCGGCTTTGTCTTGATCAGCTTGAGATCAAACCAGAGGTCTGCAGCCCGCTGGGACACCTTATAGAGGAGACCCTGCTTCTGAGGAGTCCCAAAGTAGTCTTTATTCTCCTTCACCCCATAGAACCGAACACCTGTCTTCTCTTTGGTGAATTCTTCAGGCTTCTGGCCTGTAAATTTGGCCATAATCGCATCAGCTTCAGCCGGATTCTTTGCAGCAAATTCAACCGCCTCATACCATCCGGCTACAATCTTCTTGACATCAGCTCCCCGATTCTTAATGAAATCGGGCTTGAAGGCCAAGGAGTCAACGATGATCCCAGGGGTTTTATCGCTTGACAGAAGGACATGGCCAAAAGGGGTTGCCTTTGCCCTGGAAAGCCATGGCTCCCAGGTGACGGCAGCGTCGACCTTGCCTGCTACAAAGGCTGAACCCGCATCCCCTGCCTTCATATCGATCGCCTTGAGATCGGCAAGCTTCATTCCATTTTGGGAAAGGACGTAATTGAGCCAGAAGTAGCTTGCTCCTGCGCCCAGTTGGGCGGCAACCGTCTTTCCCTTGAGGTCTTTAATCGTCTTGATTTCTTTTTTTGCCACCATCCCGTCGCCACCATGGGAATCGTCAAGGGCCAGGACCTGTTTGACGGGAATCGGGTTCTCAGCAGCAGCCGTCATGACATGGGTATCGACCGTTGTGGCCATGCCCTGGATCTTATCTGCCGCAAAGGCTGCCCTTCGGTCTGCAGGACTTTCAATCACCACCACCTCCACATCAACCCCCTGCTTCTGGAAAAACCCCTTCTCCTTTGCCAGATATAAAGGGGCATATCCGAGCCAGGTAGACATTCCCAATTTGATTGGCTCCGCAGAAGCTGACGCCACCATTAAAACGACTAATCCAACCACCCCCAAACACCAACTCTTTTTCATACGCATCTTCCTCCTTTTTGGAATTTTACTTTTTTGGAGCGTTATATTATTTAAGAATGTCAAAAAGTTACAGAATCAATATCACAGGTTTCAAAGAAAATCAACTCCTTCCGAGCCTCCCCTCCGACATAATAAGGACGAGTTGAAGACTCCGGGAACTTTGTAAAGTGCTGAGACATTTATCTATCCCTTTTCTCTAACTTCTTTGCCGAAAACTTTAAGCAAGAGCTCTTTACACGGGCAGTATTTGAAGTGAGCAGGAATAGCAATGATTGCACCGATCAACCCAACACCCAACCAGAAGATTCCCGAGAGAAAGAAAGAAAGAAAGGACGATCAGAATGCTCCCTAAGATGGAACGAACCATTGATTCCTGCTTCCCCACGTTTTTTGTTTTGACCATCAGGTTCACCTCTTCTTCCTATTGAAGAAAATTGCCGTCTTTTCCTGTTCCGGCTTCAGATCCCCTTGCACCTTTCTTTCTCTTTATGGCTCTTTTTAGTCTCCTTTTTCGTCTGCCGATGTTTGTCACATCAGCCGGGTAACCTGCCGTGACGCAGAAGAAACTTCACACACACAGGCGTCGGGACCTTCGTCACGTGTCCTGTCGGCAGGAGTTTTCCGGTTTGGGATTTGATGCGGAACGTCACGATCGTGTCGGTATCCTGGTTGGCGGCGAGCAGGAATCTGCCAGTGGGATCGATCCCGAAACTGCGCGGGGTCTTTCCGCGGGTGGGTTCATGACCTACGTAAGTGAGTCTCCCGGTCCCCTGATCGATCTTGTAGATCACGATACTGTCGTGACCCCGGTTCGAACCGTAGACAAACGCTCCCGACGGCGAGACCTGAACATCGGCGCAGGTGCTCTCTCCGTGGAAACCCTCCGGGAGTGTGGAGACGATCTGGAGTTCTTTGAACGTTCCTTCCCTGCCGTCATACGACAGGGCCGCTAGTGTAGAGTCGAGTTCATTGATGAGAAACGCAAATTTGTTGTTGGGATGGAAAGCCACATGGCGTGGACCAGCCCCTGGTTTCATTTTAATCCAGGGGACTCCATTCGGTTCCAGCATTCCTCGCTTCGGATCGAACTTATAAACCATCAGTCTGTCCAGTCCGAGATCGGGGACGAACGCGAATCGGTTGGCCTCATCAAGCGTTACCGAGTGGGCATGAGGACCCTTCTGACGGACAGGATCGACACTTGAACCTTGATGCTGGATGAAATCGGAGGCTTCTCCCAGGCTGCCATCTTCGAGCACTTGCAAAACGCATATGCTCCCGCTCATAAAATTGGCCACAAACACATGCCTTCTTTTCTTATCCACCACGACATGGCACGGATCCGTGCCATGGGTCAGCTTCTTGTTCAGGAAGTCTAACTTTCCCGTCTTCGGATCCACCGCAAACGCGCTGACAGTTCCGGTCGGTTTGTCTTCGTATGCCTTCAATTCATTGACGGCGTATAGGAAACGCCGAGTGGAATCAAATGCAAGGTAAGACGGGTTAGTGATCCCGGTCGTCTTACTAACCAAATCCATAGCGCCTGAGGACTGATCTATACGATAGACGTATATTCCCTCCCCCTTTCCCTGGAGAATTTTCCCGGTCCCGAAGCGAATCCGTTCGGTATACGTACCGATATAAACCAGCATTCCGTTGGCCATACTCGACCCCCTTACTTTGCCCTGGATCCCCAGTCCGCCGACGCCGAGAATCAACACCTCGCAGGCGCGGGGCCGTGAATGGGGTGATCCATCACATCGAGTGTACCACCCTACCGTGCAACAACGACCGCACGCATGGTAGGACTCGTCCCTACTCCTTCAGGCCGCTAACGGCGATGCCCTGAATGAAAGAGCGCTGGAGAATGAAGAAGAGCAGGACCATGGGCAGTGTGCCGATAGCGGCCACCGCCATCAACTGGTCCCATGCCGTGCCGAAGCTGCTCATAAAGAGCGAAATCCCAAGAGGCAACGTGCGCAGAGGATCCTTCGTGACGATGATGAGGGGCCAGATGTACATGTCCCAGGCCTCGCGGAACGTGAACACCCCGAGCGCAGCGAGCACAGGTTTGCACAGCGGCATAACAATCTGCGCGTAGATCCGCCACTCGGAAGCGCCGTCGATGCGGGCCGCTTCAATCAGCTCACTCGGGATGCTCAGGAGATACTGACGCATCAGAAAGACACCGAAGCCTTCCACGAGAAACGGCACGATCAACCCCTCGTACGTATTCGGCCAGCCGAACTTTTTAACGGTGAGGAAGAGAGGCACCATCGTCACCTCGAGTGGCAGCATCATTGTGCTGAGGATCAGGACGAACAGGACGCTTCGGCCAAAGTAGCGGAATTTGCTGAGGCTGTAGCCGGCAAGGGATGCCAGAAGCAAGTTACCGAGGGTGATGGCGATGGCAACAAAACTTGTGTTTAGAAAGTAGCGCGTGAAATCCTGTGCCTTCCAGGCATCCCCGTATGCATTCCAGTTGATGGGATTGGGGAACCATTGGGGGGGCACGAGAAACATGTTTTCGTTCGTTTTGAGCGAACAGGAGACCATCCAGTAATAGGGCAAGAGTCCGATGAAGGAAATGATAAAGAGGAGGGAATACGTGACAAGGGTACGGCAATGGCCAGAACGGCGGCGCATCCTCAATCCTCCCCGTGCGAGAAGAGTCGGATCTGGAAGATGGTAAAGATCATCACAGCCGCAAAGAGAAAGACGCTCATGGCGGCCGCGCGTCCCATCTTGAAGAACTCGAATGCGGTCTGGTAGATAAACAGCGGGAGCACACGCGTCGAGTCCGCAGGACCTCCGCCGGTCATGATGAGCGGCACGGCAAACACCTTCATCGCAACGATCACGCTCATCACCATCACCAGCAGGATCGTGGGTTTGAGCAGCGGTAAGGTGATGTATCGAAACTGACTCCAGCCACCCGCACCGTCAATCTGGGCAGCGTCATAGTACTTCTGAGGAATGGCCTGCAGGCCGGCAAGAAAAATCACCATGTAGTAAGGGGTAGCCCTCCAGATGCCTATAATGATCACCGCCCACAAGGCCCATTTGCTACTGCGAAGCCACGGAATCGGATCGAGACCAAACCACCCCAAGATGGTATTGACCACTCCGTCCTGGTGATACATGAACGTCCACACCACGGCATTCACAACGGCCGGCATGACGACAGGCATGAACGCGGCAGAGCGAAAGAAGTTCTTCGCCCGGATCTTTTGGTTGAACAGCAGGGCTAGGCCGAGGGATAGCACCCACACCGGTGCGCAGCTGAACACCACGTAGGAAACCGAGACGCGCGCAGAGTTTAAAAAGAGCGGGTCTTGCATCAGATCGATGAAATTGTGGAACCAGATGAACTTGGGAGGACGGATCAGGTCGTATTCGGTTAGGCTGATATAGAACGCCTGAAGCATCGGAAGGAAACGGAAGATGACGATGATGGCGAGCGTCGGCAAGAGGATCCCATAGGCGAAGAGGGCCTGCTTTGCCGCGATGTTCAGGCGGAACGGCCTCCAGAGCGAACGCGATTTAGCTGAGACGCCTGCATTCAAACGCACTTCTCCCCTAACAATGAAACCCTGCAGGGTTCATCACGAATCGACTCAAATTACTTCTTGAGGATTTTTTCGACGGCCGCCTGCGCAGCATCGAGGGCAGCTTTCGGATCGGCATCATCATAGACGACGCTATCCACGGCGCGGCCGACTGCCTGCGCAATTTCGTTCACGTTTTCGGAACGGATGTACCACGTCGCTGTTTGGACGTCCCTCATATGCACATTAAAGAAGGGAAATTTCTTGGCGACCTCGGTCTCGTTCACCCCCTTGACGGGTTGGACGAAACCCGCCCTGGCGAGCCACTCATCCGGCTTGGAGAGCATGAATCGAACGAAATCCCACGCGACGATCTTGTTCTTCTCCGGCTTGTTCTTGTTCACACCCCACGCCCATCCGTACACCATCGTGTGGGGCTTCGAGGGATCTACCTGCGGCAGACCCACGACCGTGAAGTCATTCTTGATCGGCGAGGCCTGGACCTGGGGCGTTGCCCAGGGCCCGGTAATCCACATGGCGGTGAAGCCGTCAATAAAGTCCTGGTTCGGATTGCTGGCTGTGCTCTTTGTGTTCTTGGGGTCACCACACGCCCGGGTCACATCCCGCCACAGCATCAGCGCCTTCACCGTCTCAGGACTGTTGAGGTACGCGGTCTTGCCATCGTCACTCAGGATCTTGCCTCCAAACTGCTCGGTCAGAGGTTGGAGATCTTGAAGTTGCCAGCGTGGGCTGTGGTAGGGAAACTCAAAGGCTTTCTGGACGGTGCGTTTGCCTTCGACCTTCTTGAGCTTCGGGCACAGAGCCATGAGATCCTTCCATGTCTTGGGTGCGTCTTTCTTGGGGTCAAGGCCTGCGGCTGCGAACAGTTTGTTGTTGATGAAGAGGCTCATCGAGTTGCCTTGATACGGCAGGGTATAGATCTTCCCGTCAAACGTACCGGACGCTAACCCACCGGGGACATAGCGAGCGGCAAGTTCGGGGTAACTCTTAACGCCGAAAACGTCAAGATTGACTGGCTCAAGGACACCCTTCGTATAGTACGCGACGTAGTAAGAAGCGTCGGCATCCATGATGTCGGGGCCTGTGCCTGCTGCCAGAGCGACCGTCAGTTTCTGATTCATATCGGTGGAGGAGGCGATCGTAGCTTGGATGGTCACATTCGGGTGGAGCTTCTTATACGCCTCGATCAATTCCTTCACGTATGCGGTGAAGGGTCCGTACTCATGCCACCACACCTCGATCGTGACGTTCTCGGTCGGGAAAGCAAGCGCAGCCTTCGTGGGTTCGGGAGCTGTGGCCGCATCGACCGCAGGACCACAGATCCAGGGTACACCGACGAGGAGAGCAACCGCAAGGCAACGGGTTAGAATTCGCATTATCATTCTCCTTTCTTCCAAAAAGTTTTTTGACAAGAACTCGTTTGAGCGAGTTGACTATACCCAAAACGAAGTTGAATGTCAAGAAAGAGGCCAGCAAGGAACAGCAACGAAGAGTCAGGGGACTGGAAGAGGGCGTTCCATCCACTTTGTGCATTTTTACATTAGAACAAAGAGATAATCAAGGTTGTTGTTAGGGTGAACGTAACCCACAAAAGAAGGTTTGGCTTTTGTGAGATCATTTTGAAATTTACTTATCCTCACAAATATGTTAATCACATTTTGATGCATGAGTAAGAACCTTTCTAACTGTTGCCTGCATGGAGCAGTTTAAAGGAAGATTAGAATCGAGAGAGGAGGTGAAGTACAGACTATTAGCCCTTCGTGAAGTCAGCAAATTCTGCACAAATCGATAAGAAAAGGAGGATTGGAGGAATGAATAAATTGATCTTTCTGGTTCTGTCAATGATGGCCATTTTGAGTATGACCTTGATGCCCCCGGATGCACGGGCAGCGGCCAAGAATATTGTTTTTTGGTCTGACCAGAGCGAGCCGTGGCAACAAGACGTGATCAAAGGAATGATCAGCGAATTTGAGTCAAAGAATCCTGATGTCAAAGTGGAGGTGGAGTATATCGCCTTCAAGGACCGCCACGCAAAATTAACGGCTGCCCTGGCCAGTGGAACCTTGCCGGAAGTCGCATTGCTCTCTTCTCATTACGCTACTTCATTACCCGCAGAGGGGGTGATGGCTCAACTGGACGATGTCATGAAGGATCTGGGCGGACCGAACAGTTTCTTCGGAGCCTCGCTCAGCCTTGCCACCTATCAAAATCATTATTACAGTCTTCCTTACTCGACGATACCGGTGGTACTATGGTATCGTAAGGATCTGCTCCAGCAAAATGGACTTAAACCGCCTGTCACCTGGGATGATCTCCTTAAAACCGCAAAGACCTTGACGGAAAAGGGTGCCAAGAAATATTTCGGCCTCGGAATTCCATTTGGCCGGAATGAATGGACTGACGAAGCCTTCCGGATGATCGCCCTGTGGCCTGCAGGCGGAAAGGTTCTTGATAATTCAGACAACGTCGTCTTTAACTCTCCGGAAACAGTAAAAGCCTTAAATTTCTACAAGAGCCTTTACCCCTATACACCTACAGGAAGTGAGACCTGGGGTTATACGGAAACGATGAATGCCTTCGTAAGCGGAACAGCTGCGATGGATCTCTACTACGGAAGAACCTTGAAGAATTTAAGCCAATACGCCCCGGATATCCTTGCCAATACAGGGGCTGTTCTCCCTCCCAAAGATAAGATTCAGGCAACCTCAAACCCTCCGCAAAGCATCGGAGTCTTCAAGAACTGCAAATATCCTGAGATCGGGAAAACCTTTCTCAAATTCTTCTTGTCCAGTGACCACTATGTCAGATTTCTCTGGGCCACACCGGGTCATAACCTGCCTGTATTGAAAAGCAAGGCGGCGGCCTGGCGGCAACAGGAGCTCCTGCAGAAATATCCGGAGATCGTCGATACTTTGCTCAAGGCGAATGAGCCAGGAATTGGTTTCAGTCCGACCAAAGAACCCGGAGTTGATCACGCAAGTCGATACTGGCAGGCGATCCGTGGATCGAACGTCATGCCCGATGCCATTCAGAGGGTGACGCTTAAGAACGAGGATCCCAAGAAAGCAGCCGAATGGGTTGAAAAAGAGATCCAAAAGATGATTGCCGAAACCAAACCCAAATAGAGCTTAACGTTGCATACACAAGAAAACGGATGGTCCCCCCACCCTTCCCCCCTCGTAGGGGGATAAGCGCTAACTTATGAACACCGGGTAGATTTGTGTGAAGATCCCGATAGGGATACTTGATAATAGACCGGCGATTTATCGCCGGTATCATGAACCGTAGGAGAAGGTATCATGAACCGTAGGAGAAGTCCCGTAGGGACGAATGAAATAGAGGGACCGCGAATGACAAATTCCTATGTTAGCCTTTATATGTACACCATTTTCAGATTCAAACGTCCCGATGGGACTTGATCTTTAATCTTATTTCCACCCGGCGATAAATCGCCAAGCTATTGTCACGGATGCCCTCTCACGGGCATTGGCATTGGGTTAAGTTAGCGCTTATGCTTCGGAGGGGGAGGGCAAGATTTACTGGAAGATAGAGAAAGAAGGTTCGTGACCGGACTCAAGAAAGGGCCCATCTTCAGGGATGGGTCCTTTCTTTTCTGTTATCCTTTCGTGGCTCCTGTCAGAAAACCCCTGATCAATGCCTTCTGAATAAAGATGAAACCAAACAGGATCGGGATCGTCATCATAATAATCGCTGAGAGGATGTAGCCCCATTCGTATGCGGTCGTTCCGATAAATGCGGCGATTCCGATGGGAAGGGTTTTAAGAGACTCTGATCGGATGAATAACAAGGCCAAGGTATATTCATTCCAGACGAGGACAAAGGTAAAGATCCCGCAGGAAATCAGCCCGGGTCTGGACAGGGGAAGGACGATTTTGACCAGGGCCTGCTGCCGGCTTGCACCATCGACCATGGCTGCCTCTTCCAGGGAGAGAGGGATGCTGAGAAAGAAAGACCGAAGCATCCACATGGAGAAGGGCAAGGAGAAAGCCACATAAGAAAGAATGAGGCTGAGCCGGGTGTTCAGGAGATGGAGATGACGCATGATCAAGAACATGGGAATTCCAAGCAAGAGGAGGGGCACCATGTACGAGAACAAGACGAGTGCCGCATAGAGGTCCCGCCCCCGGAATCGGAATCTTGTCAGGCTGTAGGCCGCCGGCGTAGCCAGGAGGAGAGTGAGCGGGGTCGTAACAGCTCCGACGAAAAGGCTATTCAGAAAATAGGTCAAAAACGCTGTATTCTTAAAGAGGTTCCGATAATGGTCAAAAACGATCGAACTGGGGAGGATCCGCGACGAATGCCGGATGATCTCATGATCAGGCTTGAGGGAACTAAGGAAAGTCCAGATTAATGGAGCGAGGACAAACAGGGCGATCAGCGAAGCGATCACGTAGACCGCAAGGGTCTTAAGCTCTTTGATCATAACGAGGTCCTGTTCAGAAACCTTTCTCAGTCCTTCTCTCTCAACGGATCGAAGATCTTGTAGTAAAGCGTAAAGGTCAGAAATAGAAAGAGGGCCATAAAAATAGCCACGGTTGCCCCCATTCCGATATTATTCTTTGAGAACGCCTCTCGGTAGGCCAGGAGAGGAAGGGTTTCCGTACTGTTCATGGGCCCCCCTCCTGTTAAGATGTAAATCAGCTGGAAATCATTAAAGGCCCAGATCGTTCTAAGCAACGCGACAACAAACATGACGGAAGCAAGTTCCGGAAGGGTGATATGGAGGAATTTTTGATAGGAGGTTGCGCCGTCCATCTCAGCAGCCTCATACAGGGTTGATGGAATGTTCTGCAGTCGCGCCAGCAGAGCAATCTCTACAAAGGGGAAGAATTTCCAAGTATTCACGGCGATGGCAGATGCCATGGCCGCTATCGGGGATCCCAGCCAATTGATGGTGAAACCCCCCAGGGACTGCAGAATCGCATTGACGATCCCATACATCGGGTCAAGCATCCATTTAGCCATGAAGACCGCACAGACCGTAGGGATCAGATAAGGGAGCAGGACAATCCCTCTTAACAGATTTCTTCCCTGAAAGTTCTGATTGAGAAAGAGAGCGACAGCAAGCCCTAAAACAAGCATGAGCAAAACGGAGCTAAAGGTATAGAGAATGGCTGTGACAAGATCTGACCAAAAGACCTCGTTATGTAATAGGCGTATGTAATTGGTGAATCCTACAAACTTCGGGTTTCTCGGATCAAAGACGGATACGTGATGGAAGGTCAAATAAAGATTGTAGAGAATGGGCAGGAGGATCAGGATGGTGACAAAGACAATACTGGGCAGCAAGAGTTTAATTCCCATGCGGCGTTCTCTTGCTCCATAGGATAATCTGCCTTTGCGTAACATCGATCTTGGGAACCCTACCTCCTCACCCCTCCCTCGGGTGACTGTCTCGTAGATCCGTTCATGGTTCGACAAGCTCACCACGAACGTACCACGTCAAATCAGAAATCAACTACTTAGCCGTTCGTCCTGAGCCCTTCGGCTCACCGTTCGCCCTGAGCTTGTCGAAGGGTGAACGATTCGCTCAGGACAGGAATGTCGAAGGGCGAGCGGCGAATTGTGACACAGTCTCCTGAGGGGGAAGGAAAATCACTTGAAATTGAGTCCTCGCTCTTCCAACTCCCTTTTCACTTTTGAATATAAGTCAAAATACTCTGATTTTACTTTCACATTTTCATAGTCATACAGTTCCTCAAAGCTGTAGCCCGGAGGGGCCTTCTCCGGGCTGAGATGGTCTTCGTATTTGGAGAGGATGAAGTTGATCACCTCGTTTGCTTCCTCGCGGGTCATCGAAGCTGCTGCCCGCGCAGCCTCCCCTTCCCACCGGGGCTCCATGCCTGTCCCCTGATTCGGCTTCACCAGGACGGCTTTCCGATTGCCATGAAAGATGTGACCTCCCACACAGGAGACATGGATTCCAAGAGCGGCAATCTCCCAGAGCTGCTGTTCTGTTCCAGGCCCTGCGGCCGTGAGCCCTCCGCCTCCACAGATGAGGTTTGTGTGTCTGGCCAAAGCCTGGGTGCTGACATTTCTCACCCAGAGGGTTGAGCGGGCAGTATTGATGGCCGGGTTCCGGAGAAGACTCGCATTGCAGACGTAGCCCGAACCTCCTACCTGGTAGACCAGAATGGCATTAAAGGCTGAGGCCACATTGACCAGGGCACAGCCTTCCGGACCTCCGGCAAAGCCTCCGATAATCGATGTCCAGAAGGGGTTCCGCAAACAGCCATAATGAAGACTATACGCGATCTTATTAAGGCCCTCAAAATTGACCTTCAGTTCACTGATTGTGGGGATGGAGAGCGCATCTGTCTTCCGTAGTCCCTTTTCAGGATCGCAGGCTGAAATCGACCCGAGGGTTGAAGGACAGGCATCGAGCAGGTGTAATCCCGGCCTTCCAACCGATCTCACTGCCTCTCTCATCCATCCAACTGCGCTCCTCGCAGCATGACAATCGAGAGGCGATCCGAGAAGCCATTGCTTGCCCTCAATGCTTTTGGGAGGAGGACCATAATAGATTCCGTCGATGATCCTCTCCTGAGCGATACTCTTATACATCTGGACAAAATCCCGGCCCTCTTTCGGGTTGCTTTCGACGACGCCGCCAACGATAACTGGTTTTCGGGGGTCACCAATGCTTCTCTTGAAGAGGTATCTCTTTTCCTGTCCCTCCCCGATGTCGATCCCCTCTGCCATGCGATCCAGGTCGATGAGCGACTCACGGATCTCTTCCTCCGAGAATTGAATCACCCTTTCCGTATCGATGCAGTAGGTCCCCACTTCAGCATAGAGCTTCAATCCAGCCTCAAACAACCGGTCCGCCAAGCCGTCATCTGATGGGATAGGGAATTTGGAATCGTATTTGATATTGTATTCCTTGACCAGGCGGGAGGCCGTTTTGAAGACTTTAAGGTCGAAATCCTTCGTTTTCATCAACGGACCGGTGGTGATTGCCCGGTCAGCGACTTCCCAGAATGATATCATGAATGACCTCCTTTGATTTCTATTGCATACACCTAACCCCCTTTCATCCCCCCTTAGCTTAAGGGGGGAATAGAGGGGGGTTACTCATCTCGCCTATCCTCTCTCTTCCACTTCTTTCACGATCGCCAGAAGCCCCTTCTCCACCGTCGGGTCCAGAGGCATGGGTTCATGTTCGGCGAGAATCTTCCTCACCCTGTCTTTTGCCCTCTCATGAATGGAACGCTTCCCCTTCTCCACCCAGGCCTCATACGAATCCCGGTCACTCAATTTAGGCAGAAAGTGCTCCTGCTTTAAATGCTTCATGGTATGTTTCTGATTCAGGAAGTGGCCACCCGGTCCTACTTTATCGATGAGATCAAGCGCCAATGTTTCATCGGTCACGGCGATCCCGTCTAAGATCCGGGCAATCATGTCACAGATCTCGTGATCCATCACCAGGCTTTCAAGGCTCACGGTTAAGGCATGATCCATCGTCCCTGGGTAGAAGATCATATTGACTCCAGCCAGAGCCGGCAAGAGCAGCGTGATTGTCTTCTCATATCCCGCCTGCATATCGAAAATCTTTGACTCCGTATTGCTTCCTGTTCCCCGGCTTGGGATCTGGTAAAATTGGGCCATCTGAGCATGGGCAGCATTGATTAAGGCCGCCTCCACTCCACCCAGGGCGATCGTCCCGTTGTGCAGGTCCATGGCCGCAGCCACCGTCCCCATCAGAACCGGTGTTCCTGGGTTGATCAATTGCGCAATCACGTTCATTCCTAAAATTTCCGCCGTCTGCTGGGCGATTGTCCCGGCAAGAGTCACAGGGGAGGTCGCCCCGCATTGCGGCTCAGAGGCTATATCCACAGGAAGACCCATCTTCGCATATTCGATCAACCCTTCTGTCTGTTCCACCATATATTCCAATGGAGAAATCACATTGCACGTCGTAAAGATGTTGGGCCGCCTCTTCAATGCCTCTTCTCCTCCCGCAATGACAGAGGCCATACGGATGCAATCTCTTGCCTTCTGTTTCCCCCTGACCACACCTTTGATGATTTTTGAAGAGTTCTTAACACTCGCAAGATATCCTCGGACATGCGCCACCTCATCGGCTACTCCCTCAATGTGGGGCATGATGGCTCCACTGTGTAACAGGGTATAGTGCTCAAGGGCGTCAGCAACCCGAATCAATTGTCCAACGTCATCCAGCGTCGTTCGACGCCGCACCCCAGTCTCCAGGTCCAGGATGTTGAGCCTTCCAATCATCGGCTCATAGTAGACCCGTCGGCCCTCCAGGGTAACTTTGAAATTTGGATCCCTCCCGTAGAGCATAAAAGTCTTTGGGGCCAGGCGAATGGCTTCCTCTGCAAGATGGGAGGGAATACGAACCGTCTTCCCGTTCGTAGGGCATCCCGCCTTTCTCAAAATATCAAAAGCCTGATCTTCCCGTACCTCTACCCCTGTCCTCCAGAGAATCGATAAAGCGCTGAGGTGAATCTGCTCGATTTGATCATCCGAGAGAATCCTTATCTGACCGCCCTGAACCATCTGTATGATCCCCCTCCTTTAGTCGCTTGGTGGACAAAATGATGCACAAAATGGCAACAAAGTTGTTCATGATCTAGCGGCTGTAAATCCGAAGCACTAAATTCGAAATTCGAAACAATCTCAAATGACCAAATTTTCCCGCCAAGGCGGGATTCAAAACAAATCAAAGGAGTTTGGGAGATTCGAATTTCGAAAATTCGAATTTGTTTCGAATTTCGATATTCGGATTTCGAATTTATAAAACCAAGAACAATTCAAATATTTTTGGCTTTATTTTATAGAATCGCTGGAGTGTCCCAGAGCGTGAGGGTTACCCCCAACCCCTTCCTTTTCGCTTCCCTGTACACAAAACTCGCTACTGCCACATCCTCGCTTCCCAATCCCAAAGGAGAAAAGAAGATGCGCTCCTCCCGATTCGTACGGCCCGGCTTCTTTCCGCGGATGATCTCGCCAATGTTGGCATGGATCTTTTCATCCCTGATCTTTCCCGCATGGTAAAGCTTCGCCAAAAGTGGCGTTCCCCGGTGCAGAACCTCCTGCCAGAGATCCACAACCACCTTGTCGGTATTAAAAATGACCGATTCTTCCTCTTCCTGGTACGATCCTACGTGGGCAAAAAAACTCCCTTTCTTAAGCCACGAATCCTTCACAATCGGTTCATTGGCCACGGTCACAGTGGCAATCATATCCGAATCGACCACAGCCTCCTCGGCAGACCCAACCGCCACCGCCTCAATCCCAAGCTCCTGAGAGACCCACTGTGTAAACTGCCTGCTTGCCTCCTCCCGAATATCATACCCCTTCAAGAACCTCACCGAAGGAATGGCTGCTTTCATGGCCATGATCTGTGTTTTCGCCTGGACACCACACCCAATGATCCCCACCACCTCTGAGTCAGGATTGGCAAGATATTTGGCCCCCACACCTGTCACCGCTCCTGTCCTCATGGCACTGATGTAAGTCCCGTCCATAACGGCCAGCGGAACGCCTGTCCAGGAGTCGTTCAGTATGATCAATGCATGCGCTCTCGGGATCCCAAACCTTACAGGATTCGGAGGAAAACCCGCAATCCATTTCATCCCGCAAATCTCAAAATCCCCTCCGATATGGGCCGGCATGGCATTGATCCTGCCCCTTTCCTTCTCACCCAGGTCTAAAATGACCTTCGATGGAAGATTCACCTTGCCCTCGTCATGAAGGGCCAAGACCTGTTCCACGATCTGGATGACCTGGGGCATACCCATTTCCGTAGCCCGAACATCTTCCTGGCTGAGATATATAAATTCCAATCTTGAAGCCATTCCTTAGACTCCTTTCTACGATGGATGGTCTGGTAAGAGGTTCCGCCTTGTCCATCCTGAACGAAGTGAAGAATCTGCAACTATGGACCTGATGAGATTCTTCGCTTGGCTCAGAATGACAGACGATCATTGTTTCGACTTTTTACGAGATTGTCATGATTTGTTTTTCTTTCATGGCAGCGCGCTGAAAGGAGGAAAAGGCTACCCCCCCATCAGTTGATTCGCCAGGTCCACTGCTTTCACCGCATCAGGCGCATAACCATCTGCACCCATCTCCTTTGCCCAGGCTTCGTTAAGAGGACCTCCTCCAAAGGCCAGCTTATATTTATTGCGCACACCTTCCATCTCCAGGTACTCCGTAATTTTCTTCATATTGACCGCGGTGAAGGTCATCAGCGCAGAGGCCATGACAATCTGAGCGCCTGACCTCTCTGCCTCCTCAACAAACTTGGAAGGCTCCACATCGACTCCCAGATCAATAATCTCGTATCCAGCCGTCTTTAGCATGATTCCAACAATATTCTTTCCGATATTATGGATATCCCCCTTGATCGTTCCCAGAACAATCCGGCCTTTCTTTCTTTCTTCCAATTTTTCCTTCGATATTTCTTTCTCAAGAACCTTCACAGCAGCCTCCATGGCATCAGTCGCCATGATCAATTCGGGGAGAAAAGCCTCCCCGCACTCGAAACGATTCCCCACTTCCTGAATGGCCGGGGTCAGACAATCCGTGATGACCTTGTAAGGATCCATTTTTAACTCGAGAGCCCTTCTGGCCGCTTTCACCGCCGCTTCCTCATCATAGTGGATCACGGATTGCCGCAACTCTTCCATCACATCCATTTTGATCTTCTCTCCTTTCTTTAGCTGCTTATGGCGAATTCTCCTATATAAAGGATTGCCAAATATAAATTCAAGGGGAATTCATGATGCGGCCGCTGTAGGAGGGACGAAGGATTATGCTATTTTTCTAAAGCTAAAAAAGGCAGGAATCAATGGCAAACCTTCTCGATTCGGAATGACTGCTGAATTGATGAGCGGTCTTACTCTAACCCTCCCGCAGCCTTCTCTACCCTGTGGAGAAGCTCTCCGGATTCGATCAGGAGCTGGATCTTCCGGATATCCTCGCTGAATCTCCGGTCTCCTGTGATCGGTGGAACCTTTTCCCGGACAACACGATAGGCCTCTTTAATTCCGATTCCGGGTTGAAGGGGGAGTTGAAATTCTAAACCCTGAGCGGCACAGAGTAATTCCATCGCGAGAATATGCTCCACGTTTCTCACGATCTCTCGTGCCTTTCTGGCTGCAGTCACTCCCATGGACACATGGTCTTCTTTATCGGCTGAGGTTGGGATGGAATCCACACTCGCAGGATGGGCAAAGACCTTATTCTCAGAGGCTAAGGCTGCTGCACTCACCTGAACCATCATCAGGCCGGAATGGAGTCCTCCCTCCTTCGTCAGGAAAGGAGGCAACCCGGAAAGGGCGGGGTTGATCAGTTTCTCAATCCTTCTTTCGGAGATCCCTCCTAACTCAGAGACAACGATTCCTAAGAGATCGAGGGCAAAGGCAACCGGTTCCCCATGGAAGTTTCCGCAATTAAGGATCTTTCCCTGATCGGCAAAGATGAGGGGATTGTCCGTCGCTGAATTGACCTCGATCTCGAGCGTCTTTCGGACAAAGGCCAGGGCATCTCTGACAGCGCCATGGACCTGCGGCATGCAGCGAAGGGAGTAGGCGTCTTGAATCTTGGAACAGAATCTGTGGGACTGAACAATCTCATCCTTTCGGCCTAATTTCTGAAAATTTTTTGAAACTGTTAGATGACCCGGAAAAGGACGCACCTTCTGGATATCTGGATCGAAGGATTTTAAAGTTCCCATAAGGGCGTCCAATGTGCAGGCTCCGACGATGTCAGCGACTTTGCATAGACGCTCCGCCCGGAGGAGAGACAGAAGACCCACAGCCGTCATCACCTGGGTGCCATTGATCAAAGAGAGGCCCTCTTTCGCTTTCAAGGCAAGAATGGGGATGCCTGCTTTTTCCATGGCCCTCCGGCCTGGCATCACTTTTCTTTCAAAGACCGCCTCTCCCTCACCCATCAGGACAGAAGCAAGATGTGCCAACGGCGCAAGGTCTCCGCTCGCCCCAACAGACCCCTGTTCAGGAACAAGAGGGTGGACCCCTCGATTGATCATCTCAACGAGACACTTTAAGACCTCCATCCGGACCCCAGAATATCCCTTCGCAATCACATTGGCTCTCAGAACCATGATGGCGCGCGTCGTCGGTTCGTCAAAAAATGGGCCCACACCCACAGAGTGGCTCCGGATGAGATTTTTTTGGAGGTCCTCAATCTGAGAGAGATCAATCAATCTGTCGCTCAAAAGGCCAAACCCTGTTGTGACTCCATAAATCTTCTCCCCCTTTTGAAGCGCCTTCTCAACAAAATCTCTGGATTGTTTCATTTTTTTTGCTGCGGCCGCGGCGACCCCCACGCCCGCCCTTCTCTCAGCCACTTCGAAGACTTCTTCCAGGGTGAGATGATCCCCATCAAGAGAAACAATTTTCATAGGCCTCCCCAGCCAATTTCAATTCTATTTCATCCGGGTATTGAGTGGGTAACCTCCCCTTATGTTAACCCCCCTTCACCCCCCTTAACTTAAGGGGGGAATAGAGGGGAGCCTCTTAAGAGGGGAAAAGCACCCACACAAAAAC
>DATIGG010000158.1:0-2377 GCA_035454825.1 Thermodesulfobacteriota bacterium
CGAAGTGCTCCTCCAACCTTTCGCCTTTAATCGGGCAGAGATCACATTTCGGTATTTTTTTACACAGGGTTTTTCCGAGGTGAACAAAGAGGGCATGATATTCGTTGAATAATTTTTCATTGTGAGGGAGATGATCCATAAAGACTCCCTGTACTTCTTCGTAGGAGGCTTTCTCTGAAATCACACCGTGTCGCGAAAGGATCCGTTTGGTATAGGCATCGACAACAAAGATCGGCTTCTTCAAGCCATAAAGGAGAATGCTATCCGCTGTCTCAGGGCCAATTCCCTTCACTCCGAGAAGTTTTCCCCTCAACCTTCCCAGCCTTTCGCTTTTCATCTTCTTTAAATTTCCCTCATATTCTTCAAATAAGAAGTTTATGAAAGACTTCAAACGGTCTGCTTTGATTCGAAAATAACCCGATGATTTGATCAACGAAGCAAGCTCTGATTTCTTAAGGCGATGTATCCCTTCTGGACTTAACATCCCCTTCCCTTTCAGCCTCAGAATCGCCTTCTCCACATTTCTCCAGGAGGTATTCTGGGTGAGGATCGCTCCTACCATTACTTCAAATGAAGTCTCCCCGGGCCACCAATGTCGAGGACCATAGGCCTTGTAGAGTTTCCGATAAATGTTCATGAGGAGCTGCTGCATGAAAATTTCACCTGTAGCCCAATCTTCTGGAAAAATGGAATACTGGAATGATGGAATAATGTTAAAAAGTACTGAACCAATGGAATGGTGAAAGACAATTCCTATCTCGAAAACCCAATATTCCAATATTCCATTCTTCCAATATTCCGTTACTCATCCTATTTCAGTCTCTTCTGAAATCTTAAAGAACTCAAGATGATCATGAGTGTGCCTAAAATGGCCAATGCCAGCATCTGCGGCCACAGGATATCCAAGCCATTCGCCTTTAAAAACACGCCTCGAACGATGACCAGAAAGTAACGGAGCGGGTTGGCATAGGTCAGGTATTGGATCCATTCTGGCATATTCTCTATTGGAAAGGCAAAACCGGATAAAGTGAAAGCAGGCATGCTGAAGAAGAAGGTAGAAATCTGAGCCTGTTGCTGGGTCGTGCAGATGGTGGAAATAAAGAGCCCAATGGCCACCGAACTCATCAAAAAGAGCACGGCCCCCGCTAAAAGAACAAGAGGGTTTCCTCGGAGGGGAACTTCAAACCAAAACACGCCAATGAGAGCGATCATGATGACATCACAGAGACCCATCAGAGCAAAAGGAAGGGTCTTCCCAACCATCAATTCCCAGGAGTGGATGGGAGTAACCATGATCTGTTCCAGAGTTCCGATCTCCCTCTCTCTGACAATAGCCTGGGCAGTCAGGATGATCGGGATGAGAAAAGCGATGGAGGCGATCACTCCCGGGACATAGAAGATCCGGCTTTCGAAATTCGGGTTGAACCAGATTCGCTGTTGCAAATCCACTCCCGCCTGCTCAAAGCCGATCATGCCGGCCCGATTCAATCTTTTTACAAGAACTTGCGTTGAGAATTCAGAAAGGATCTGGTTTGCATAGCCCAAGGCAATCAATGCTGTATTTGATTCGGTCCCGTCGACAATAATCTGAATGGTGGCGGTATCTCCCTTTTTTAACTTCTTTGAAAAATCGGTGGGGATCTCTATGCTGACCGTCACCTTTCCTTGATTAATAAGGTCTTTCACTTCTCTCGGAGTGCTGGGAAAGGTAACGATATCAAAATATTTTGAACTCCCAAGTCTCCCGATAAGATCCCTCGACTCAACACTCTGGTCCAGGTCCCGAATGGCTGTGCGGATATGTTTCACATCCAGATTCGCAGCATACCCGAAGACGATCAGTTGAAGGATGGGCGGAACAATCAGGGTAATCCGCATCCGTTTATCTCTCAAAGTCTGGATCAATTCCTTAACAAAGAGATATCGAACCTTTTCAAACATCTTATCTTAACTCCTTCTTGAAACTCTTCGTGGCTACCCAGAGCCCTGCTACGGCCATCGCAATCAACACCAGGGTTTCGCGCCACAGGAAGGAGAAGCCTACTCCTTTCAGGAAAATATCCTTCAGGATCGTCACATAATACCGGGGCGCAATCCCATAGGTAATGATCTGAAGCCACATGGGCATGTTTGCTATGACAAAGGTAAACCCGGAGAGGAGAAACGTCGGCAGAAATCCGATGACCATCGCCATCTGATTGGCCAGGATCTGCGTCCTTGCAAAGGTAGAGATGGTTAACCCGAGGGCCAGGGCTGCGAGGATGTAGATACAGGACAGAGCAAAAAGCAGGGGTACGCTTCCCCTCAGGGGGACCTCGAAGACCCATTTGCCCATGATGACAGAAAGCGACAAGTCGAGTAGACCCAGGAAAAAATA
>DATIGG010000159.1:0-2842 GCA_035454825.1 Thermodesulfobacteriota bacterium
CGATGAAACCGATGAAGAAGAGACAGATCTGCTTTTACGAAAAAAATTAAGAAATTTCCTCTAAAATCATGTAAAAAATTTAAAAATTTTCCCACAAAAATCTTAGTAAATAAGATTTATGTTAGATATCAATAAGTTAGACTTAAATACAAAAATTCAATTTCTTTGATTTTGGTTACCTTTTGGTTACCCAACCTGTGATAAGATGTATTCGTACTTTTCGGGGAAACATCCCCTGAAGAATTAAGAATCAGGGGAGTGACATGGTTGGGTTTCATAGAGCCTGGCGTCAGAAATGAAGATATGGGTCTAAAGACGATTGAATCCTTCGACGGTACGCTTCTGCACCTGAATCTACCACAAAACCTATTTCGCTGTCAATTTAACGTCTTAAGTGGATTCATTTCTCTTTTTTCTAAGAGGTTGATTTCCTTTATTCAAAAGTCTGTGGTCTGAAGTCTGATGTCTGAGGTCTGGTGTCCGAATTTTCGCTATGCGCTTTGCCATATGCGCTACTTGTCTTCCGTAGCAGAAGCCGCGTAGGAGGATGCGGGCTTGATTGTCAGGAGGGGGGAACCTATGGAGAGTTATCTGGTTCGCGTCTACCGCAAGGTGGAGAATGATCCGAATATCCTGGTCGGGGTTGTCCGGGAGATTGGAACAGAGGAAAAGAAGGCTTTCCATACCTTCGACGAACTCAGGTCCATTTTGAATTCGAAGAATGGAGATTCAAACCGGACCAAAAGAAAAGACTTGCAATCGTGCAACAATGGTGTATACTGCAAGTTATTAACATAAAGGTCGTGCTGATTTATGTTCTCCCGCTTGTCCAAAGCAATCATTTTGGGGGTCTTCACGGGCATCGCAGGGCTCATTATAAGCCTTCTTCCATTCGGGCTTGGTCTTGAAGAAAATGTGGGCCTCGATTTCCTGTTCACAATGAGAGGCAGAACCCCGGCTCCCCAGGATGTCGTCGTCGTGAGTATTGATAAGGAATCATACGAAACCCTCAACCTGCCCGACAACCCCGATAAATGGCCGCGTTCAGTCCATGCGCGCCTGACGGAGAATTTGGTAAAGGCCGGGGCTAAGGTCATTGCCTTTGATATTCATTTCATAGAACCCCGTTTGGCCCAGGATGACAGGTTATTTTCAAAGGCAATCAGTGAGGCTCGCAACTGTGTGCTTTGTGAACCTCTCAAGCCAAAAGAGATTCCCTCGTCGGAGAAAGAGGGTCTTCAGACAGATGCCCACAGCATTGTGAAGATCGTAAAACCGCTGGCTCTCTTTGCCGATCCTGCTGCTGCGACAGCCCCTTTTGTCTTACCCAGAATCCCTTTCAAGGTAAACCAGTACTGGACCTTTCAGACAAGCGCAGGGGACGCGCCGACGCTGCCGGTCGTTGTATTCCAACTATTTACTCTGCAGGTTTATGAGGAGTTCTTTCATCTCCTGGAGAAAGCCGATGGAGCCGCTGCCCAAAAACTGCCCCGGAATTCCGATGCAATCTTGGAAAATGGAAATGTCAAAGGGTTGATCAGAACCATCAGGGAGATTTTTGAAACCGACCCTTTGATTGCGGAAAGAATGCTCAGCGAAATGAAAAAGTCTCAGGCTTTATCGGCCAATCCCAAAAAGCATCAACTGATCAGGTCACTCATCAAAATGTACCAGGGAGGTAACGGCCGGTATATCAACTTTTACGGCCCTCCCCGGACGATTTCGACGGTCCCGTACCATCAAGCTCTCGAACTTCATCGTCAAGGGACAATTAGCGAGAAAAGAATAGATCTCAAAGACAAGGCGGTCTTTGTAGGACTCTCGGAAATTTTGCTGGCGGAAAGAAAGGACAGTTTCTATACTGTCTTTTCACAGGCCAATGGCATCTTTATCAGCGGAGTAGAAATCGCGGCAACAGCCTTTGCAAACCTGCTGGAGGAGAGGCCATTGAGACCGTTGCCTCTCCATTTTTTTATCCTGATCATCCTGCTGTGGGGTATCCTCGTGGGCGTTCTTTGTCGAATGTTGCCTATTCTTTTCTCTGCCTTGGGTGTCGTGGCACTGGGGGTTGTTTATTTCCTTTATGCATCGCATCAATTTAAGGCCACAGATACCTGGTATCCTACGGTCATCCCGCTGTTTCTACAGGCCCCCCTTGCGTTTTTTGGAGCCCTTGTGTGGAATTATGTTGATGTCAATAAGGAACGCCAGATCATCAAAAAAGCCCTTGGCTACCATCTCCCCAAGGAGGTGGTTGAGCAAATTGCGAAGGACATTGTCCACGTCGAAACAGAGGCTCAAGTTGTCTACGGGATCTGCCTCTTCACGGATGTTGAGCAATACACGACTTTGTCGGAGACAATGGACCCGGCAGAGTTGGGCCGGATGATGAACCGGTACTATGAAACCATGTTCAAACCTGTAAAAACAAACGGCGGCTACGTGTCAGGAGTGATCGGTGATTCGATGTTGGCATTATGGGCAACCACGAGTTCCGAAGCCGCTGCCAGGGAG
Source organism: Thermodesulfobacteriota bacterium (assembly GCA_035454825.1). GTDB lineage: Bacteria > Desulfobacterota > BSN033 > BSN033 > UBA1163 > DATIGG01. The sequence continues at coordinate 2,515 of DATIGG010000159.1, forward strand.
AAGGCTTGCTCAGCAGCTATCGATATCAAGAAGGAATTGAAGCTTCTTTACGAATCATCAGAGTTTCCTAATCTCAGAACACGGACCGGAATGCACTGCGGTCACATCTTGCTCGGGCATATCGGCGCCCTGGACCATTATGAATATACCCCAATGGGGGATATCGTCAACACCGCATCAAGAATCGAAGGTCTGAACAAAGTCCTGGGGACAGGGACGCTCGTCTCTGATGAGGTCATTCGCCAGCTTGACCGGTTTTTAAGCCGGGAACTTGGGCGATTTAAGGTAGCTGGAAAGGTAAAGCCCGTAGTCGTTCATGAGCTGCTCG
>DATIGG010000160.1:0-8160 GCA_035454825.1 Thermodesulfobacteriota bacterium
TCGGTCCTGCTACGCCCGTCGTCGATAATCCACAAGTTGTATGGAAAGCTTGCCTGACCCCTTCGGCCATCTTCTCTGCAACCTGAGGACTAACCGCACCATATTTTTCTATATATTTTAGCGGAATGCCGAGATGCTGAGCCTTTGCCTTATTACTATAGGAGACGATTCCTCCTTCGAAATAGTCAGAGCTCCCTGCTATGTCAGTGATACGATCGCTGACCCGTCCTCCTGTGCATGACTCGGCCACTGAAAGGGTCCGACCCATTTCTCGAAGAAGGTCGCCGATAGCTCTCTCTAAAGAGGCGGTCACGTTTTCACCCCCACCTTATTCCTCCCCCATCAAGGGGGAGGAGAAGTTCGGGTTAACCTTTGAGTGTCATTCCCACGAAAGTGGGAATCCAGAAAAAGGAAAAGCTGGCTCCCTGTTTTCGCAGGAATCGCAATTCAGTAACGCAAAACGGCCATGACGAGATGAAGTGCGATATTCGAATAGATCCCAGCCAGCACATCATCCAAGACCACTCCGTATCCTGATCTTACCCGTTCGAGGCGACGGATCGGGAAGGGCTTAAGAATGTCAAAGAAGCGAAAGAGGATGAATCCGACAACCATGAAGAGAGGCGACCTGGGTATCCAGAGCATCGTAACAAGGAAGCCCATGATCTCATCAATGACAATTCTTCGATCGTCCTTCTTTCCCCAGTATCTCTCCGCCTGATTTGAAATCCAGCTCGAAAAGAAGAAAAAGGCGAGAAGGGTCAGTTCATAAACGGGGGGAGGTATGGAGGAGACAAAATAATAGAATGGAATGGCAACGAGCGTTCCCATGGTCCCGGGAACAATGGGAGAGAACCCTGCTCCCAAGCCCGTCGCAATGAGGATGAAGAAGCGATTCAACACAAGCACCAATGAACAAGCACCAAATAACAAATAAATTCCAATGAGCAAGACTCAAAACCCCAAACAACCTCTTTTCTTGGTCATTGGATATTGATGTTTGGAATCTATTTGGAATTTGGAATTTGGGATTTGTAATTTACAATCGTACGGTGACTCCTTTTTCCTTGAGGTAGGATTTCACCTGTGAAACGGAATATTCCCGGTAATGAAAAATCGAGGCAGCAAGCACGGCGCTCGCTTTGCCATGAACGAGTCCCTCATAAAGATGCTCAAGCGTTCCCACTCCTCCGGAGGCGATGACCGGAATCTCCACGCTCTCTGAAATCCTCCGGGTCAACTCAATATCGTAGCCATCCTTTGTTCCATCACGGTCCATGCTTGTCAGGAGGATCTCCCCTGCCCCCATCTTCTCCATCTGCTTTGCCCATAGAAGGGCATCAATGCCTGTTGGGTTTCGGCCTCCATGAGTATAGACTTCCCATCCCCCCTCTTTTCTCTTTGCATCGATGGCAATGACGATGCACTGACTCCCAAACCGCTTGGAGGCTCTTTCCACAAACCGAGGGTCCTTGACAGCGGCTGTGTTGATGGAAACTTTGTCGGTGCCTGCCTTCAGTAGCTTTCGAATATCATCCAACCGTCGTATCCCACCTCCAACCGTAAGCGGAATGAAGATCTCCTCTGCCGTTCTTCGAACAATATCAATGAGGATATCCCTCTTCTCATAGGAGGCGGTGATATCCAAAAAGGCAATTTCGTCAGCACCCTGCCGATCATACATTTTTGCAATCTCAACAGGGTCTCCTGCATCTCTTAAGTTTACAAACCGGGTTCCCTTTACAACCCTTCCTTCCTTGACATCGAGACAAGGAATGATTCGCTTCGCAAGCATCTTGATCCTACCTTTTTTCCTTTTATGCGGTGCGTTCGGGGAATGCACCCTACAATTTAGATTAACCCCCCTTCATCTCCCCTTAGATTAAGGGGGAACAGAGGGGTTCGCTGAGTAGCGGTCTGGTCATTTTTTTCGCACAGGGGTGGGAGAATCTTGGGTTTCGCGAATGGCTTCTTCAAAATCGATCTGGCCTGTATAGAGTGCACGTCCTATAATGACTCCCGTTACACCTTCGGGTTCGAGTTTTCTTAGAGACGCAATCTCTTCGATACGGGAGACGCCTCCGGATGCAACGACTGGAATCGAAGTGGCACGAGCCAGGCTACGGGTCATCTCCCAATTCAGGCCTGTGCCCATCCCATCCCTTTCGACATCTGTAAAAATGATGGCAGAAGGGCCCATCCCTTCCAGTCGTTTTAACAGATCGATCGCTCTTAATGGGACGACTTCATACCATCCCTGAATGGCTACCCGCTCTCCTTTCGCATCGATTGAGAGCATCACTCTGCCGGGAAAGCAATGGCAAGCCTCCTTGAAAAGGTCAGGATTCCGAAAGGCTACCGTTCCAAGAATGACCCATTCCACACCCATGGACAAATATTCTTCGATGGTCTCTTGATCGCGAATGCCGCCACCCACTTCAATGGGAATATGGACAGATCCGGCGATCGCTTCGATCACGGATTGATGTACCGGTTTTCCTGTAACCGCTCCGTTGAGATCAACCACATGGAGCCTCTTCGCACCCTTTGACTCCCAGTGCCTTGCCATCCCCACAGGATCCTCAGAATAGACCGATACCTGATCCATCCTGCCCTGGGAGAGCCTCACGCATCTCCCTTCCTTCAGATCTATAGCCGGGATGACGATCATGGTTTAGTCTCAAGCTCCTGAATCTCAGGGAATTTCTTAAGAACCTCCTCCATCCCCACAACTGCCAGCTCTTCCGCGGTGAGCCACTTGGCCTTTCTTCTGAAGAAAGACCCTATCTGAAAGAGATTCTCACTGAGGGGTCTCTGCGTCTCGTCAAAGCCCCCGTCCCATACCTTCTTTCCATCTCTCATTCGAAACAGATGAAGGTCGAATGCCACTGACGCCGGTTTTTCCACCCCGAGAGAGGAACCGACCCTTTCTTCGAAACGGAAGATAATTCCTACAAACACAAAGTCGGCCTTGAATTCCTTCCCGAGTTGTATCAATGAGGAAACGGGGGCCTCTTCAAAACGTTTCCGGCCCCAATGAAAAAGACCCTCCTCCACTTTCTCCAGGGGAAGAACAGCAAATATTCCTGAGGCCTCCATTTTCTCATAGAGTTCTCGGGTGAGAATACGCGGGGCTGCCCCGGGCAGAACCTCACTGCTTCGACGAAACCCTTTACAGACGGGGCAGACTGCTCCCCTGGCCGGGTCTTCTACCTTCTCAACAATAAACGGGAATATAACCAAAGCAGGTTTGGCCTCTGCCCTTGGCGCAGGCACGCCTGAAAGGGTAAGTCCCAAAAAGAGGCCTAAAATGAAGAGGCTTAGAATCGATTGGTTGGATCTAAAACTTGGGACAGACATAGGCTCCTCACTTTCTTGCGTGGCTCTTCTTTGCATCCTCTAAGAATGGGGCAATCCCCTTGAAGGTCAGAGGGTGTTTCGCCATCTGTTCGAGCACAGCAGGAGGGATCGTTACAATCTCTGCACCCATCCGTCCAGACTCGATCACATGGCTGGGTTGCCGGACACTGGCTACAACGATCTTCGTTTCAATCTCATCATAGTTCTGATAAATCTCACGGATCTGCTGAATCAATTCAAGCCCGCTGAAGCTGATGTGATCGAACCTGCCTAAAAAGGGGCAGACATAGGAACATTGTGTTAAACGAGCTTCCATTCCCTCATCATATCATGAATGGTTTTGACCTGCCGGAGAAGTCCTTCCATGTCATGAAGGGGAATCATGCTTGAGGCATCACAGCGGGCCCGACGCGGTTCCGGATGGGTCTCAAGGAAGAGGCCGTTGCAGCCGGCGGCAACTGCCGCCCTTGAGAGATGAGGAACAAACCGGGGACTTCCTCCCCGTGGATCTTCGCTTGGAATGCCGTAATTCCGTATGACGTGGGTCGCATCAAAGATGACAGGGCACCCGATCTCCTGCATGATGGGAATCGAACAGAAGTCAGAGATCAATTTATTATATCCGAAGCAGGTTCCACGCTCTGTTAAGAAGACTTGACGATTTCCGGTGCTGTGGATTTTTTTGACTGCGCCTGCCATGCCCTCTGGAGCAAGGAACTGTCCCTTTTTGATATTGACTGGTTTCCCTGCTTCTCCCACTCTCAAGAGAAGGCTCGTCTGCTGGCAGAGGAACGCGGGAATCTGCAGGACATCCAAGACCTCTTTGGCAGAGTCCACATCCTCCATCCGATGGATATCGGAGAGGACCGGAACCCCAGCTTCCTCTTTCACCTTGGAAAGGATCTTTAATCCTTCCTCAAGCCCTGGGCCTTTATAGGATTTTTCTGAACCCCGATTGTCTTTTTCATAGGAGGCCTTGAAGATATAGGGAATCTTCAGATTTAGACAGATCTTCTTTAGCTCCTTTGCAATCTCCAGCGCATTTTCCTGGCTCTCAATCACGCAGGGACCTGCGATCAAAGCCAGAGGATTTCCGCTTCCAATGCGAATCTCTCCAATCTGGACTTCGTTCATTGAATAACTCCTTAAAAAACGTGCTGCGTGTCCGTTCTCCGTGTGTCGTCAGTGCCCAGACAAGAATTTCTGAGACTTGTCATCCTGAACTCGTTTCAGGATCTCACCCAAAGAAAAAAAACGAGATGCTGAAACAAGTTCAGCATGACGAAACTCGGAGTCCAATGTTATGAACACCCGCGACGTTTTTAGATTCTTACCATCTTCAGATGGACTTGGCAAAGGTCTCCAAGATCTTCAACCCATTCTCCTGGCTCTTCTCAGGATGGAACTGGGTGGCAAAGATATTCTCTCTCCAGATGCTCGAGGTGAAAGAGGTTCCGTATTCGGTTGTTGTTGCAATCCATTCCTTCTTCTCAGGGACGACATAGTAAGAATGAACAAAATAGAAGAAGTTCCCAGACTCCACTCTCTTCAGAATTGGAATCTCTTTTTCCATCTTGACTGTATTCCAACCCATATGGGGAACCTTATGATCCGGGTCGGCTTTAAACCTGACTACCTTTCCTTTCACCACATCTAAACCTCTATGAAAACCAAACTCCTCGCTTTGAGAAAAGAGGATTTGAAGACCAAGACAGATCCCGAAGTAGGGCTTCCCCTTTTCTACGGATCGGAGAATGGGCTCGATCAGATTGTATTTCTCAAGATTGACCATGCAGTCCTTAAACGCGCCTACACCGGGAAGGACAATCGCTGAGGCTCTATCGATTTCCCTCCTGCTTCGGGTCACCTTGACCTCGAACCCAACCCTCTCAAACCCTCTCTGCACATTTCTGAGGTTCCCCATTCCGTAATCAATAATAACAATTTTTGGATTCATTTTTCTTCCCACAAAGAATCAAAAATATAGGAATTCAGAGATTCGAGGTTCAAGTCTTCTCATGAAATTTTTTCCCTGGACCCCTTGACTCCTTGAACCCTTCTTCTATAAAACGCCTTTGGTTGACGGCACTTGAGAGGACTTTGGATCAAAAGAGAGGGCACTTCTTAGGGCCCGCCCGAATCCCTTGAAGATTGCTTCAACCATGTGATGACTGTTCCTGCCATAGAGGAGATTGATGTGCAACGTCATTCTCCCATGATTGCACAGGGCCCTGAAAAATTCCTCGACCAGTTCGAGATCGAAGGTCCCAAGTTTTGCCCTTCTCAATTTCACATTGAAGACGAGGCAGGGCCTCATCGAGAAATCCAGGGCAATGGAGGCCAAGGTTTCATCCATCGGGGTCAAAGCTATCCCGTAGCGGTTAATCCCTTTGGCCTCTCCCAAGGCCTTTCGAATCCCCTCCCCCAAGCAGATGCCCACATCCTCCACGGTGTGATGGGGATCAACGTGGAGATCGCCCTTGGCCTTGATGGAGAGGTCCAGGCTGCTATGATGAGCAACGAGGCTCAGCATGTGATCGAAAAAGGGAATACCGGTATGAATCAAAAACTGTCCTGAACCGTCCAGGTCTATCTTTGAAACGACCTCCGTCTCCTTTGTCTTTCGTCTTATTTCTGATCTCCGATGTCTGGTCATCTCTTATTCACCCTCATCCGAACCGCCTGATAGTGGCCTTCTAAGCCTTCCCATTCCGTAAATCTCCTGACATCCTGCTCGAAAGGCCTTAAGGCCTTCTTCGTAAAACCGACGAGGTTAGTCCTTTTGACAAAATCCTCCACCCCTAAGGGGGACGAGAAGCGCGCGGTGCCTGCTGTGGGAAGGATATGGTTCGGTCCAGCTAAATAATCTCCAATCGCTTCAGGCGTATAGGGTCCAAGGAAAACAGCTCCTGCATGTTTTACGCTCTTCGCCAGAGTTAAGGGCTTTGAAACAGCCAGTTCCAAGTGTTCCGGCGCGATTCGGTTCACCAATTCGATGGCCTGATGGAGGTCTTTCACGATCAGGATGGCCCCCCGTCGATCGAGGCTTGCTTGGGCGATCTTCTCTCTTTTTAATTGAGTGAGCTGTATTTTAATCTCCTCCTTTACCCTCTCTCCCAACTTTTCTGAAGGAGTGATGAGAATCGCCAGTGCCATCTCATCATGTTCAGCCTGGGAGATCAGGTCTGCGGCCAAAAAGGAAGGAGAGATATTTCCATCGGAAACGACCACAATCTCACTGGGCCCGGCCACCATATCGATATCTACGATTCCATAGACCAATCTCTTGGCCGCAGCCACATACCGATTTCCAGGTCCGACGATCTTATCGACTCTTGGGACAGAGGCTGTCCCGTAGGTGAGGGCAGCGATTGCTTGAACCCCTCCCAGCCGGAAGATTCGATCAACCCCGGCCAGATCTGCGGCCACAAGAATGGCCGGACTGATTCCATCTTCATGGGGAGGCGTCACCATGACGATTTCTTTCACTCCTGCTACTCTTGCAGGGATGGCAGCCATGAGGACTGTCGACGGATAAGAGGCCTTTCCACCGGGAACATAGACGCCTACCCTTTCCAGGGGTCTGATGACTTGTCTAATTTTTATCCCTTTCTCAACCCACTCTTCCAAAGATTTTTGCCCAGAGAGTTGGTGAAACCGATTAATCCGGTGAGCGGCTTTCTTCAATGTGTCCAGAAATTCTTTTGTGACTTCCGAATACGCGTGTGTGATTGTTTTACGTTCCAATTGGAGTTGGTCGATTTGAAGCTCGACACCATCAAAAACCCGCGTATAGTGAAGGATGGCTCTGTCTCCCCGCTTTTTCACATCCTCCAGAATAGACCGGACTCCTTTTTCGAGGCGAAAGCCTCCCTGGGCGATCCTTCCTTCGACTTGCGAAAGGTATCGGTTAAACCCTCTTTCTCCGATTCGAAGAAATCTCAATTTTATTCCTCTTTAACCCTTTTAATATCGGCTCCGAGTTTCGCCAGTTTTTGATCGAGTCCTTCGTAACCTCGATCCAGGTGGTAGACCCTGGAAACCTCTGTCATCCCTTCCGCACCCACCCCTGCCAGGACAAGAGAGGCACTGGCTCTCAGGTCGCTTGCCATGACCGGAGCACCACTCAGGTGGTCCACACCCTGGATAATTGCAGAATTTCCAACAATCCGGATATCCGCTCCCATTCGGATCAGTTCGCTCACATGGATGAACCGGTTTTCGAAGATCGTTTCAGAGATGACGCTCAACCCCTTGGCCAATGACATCAAAACCATAAACTGGGCCTGCATGTCCGTTGGAAACCCCGGATAAGGAAGGGTCTTCACATCCACACTGCGAATCCTCCGGCCTCCGACCACCCTCACCCCGTCTCCTTCTGGATCGATCTCCATCCCGGATTCTCTCAACTTATTGACGACGGCTTCCATCTGTTGAAGGGAACAATTAAGGATCTTGATATTCCCCCGTGTCAATCCCGCAGCCACCATCAAGGTTCCTGCTTCAATCCGGTCCGGAATCACTGTATGTTCGATGGCCTTCAGGATCTTTATTCCTTCAATTTCGATCACGCTCGTCCCTGCCCCTTTGATCTTTGCACCCATTTTGTTTAAGACATTTGCCAATTCGACAACCTCTGGCTCCATGGCGGCGTTCTGCAAGGTCGTCTTCCCTTTGGCCATGACCGCAGCCATCATGAGATTCTCTGTTCCGGTTACAGTTGGGATATCAAATGTGATCGAAGCGCCTCTCAACCCATTCGCCTCTGCCTCAATATATCCGTGTCGAATCTCAATCTTG
>DATIGG010000161.1:0-2619 GCA_035454825.1 Thermodesulfobacteriota bacterium
TCACCAGGGGACTCAAGCGATCCTGGAGAGCCCTTCCATCCAGAATCAAGGGGTAAATAATGGATCCAAACGTACAGCCAAACCCGAAGGAGAATTCCTTCCTCTCTGAAGTGGTTCAGGCCAGCGGTGAAACCATCCAGGCCTGCTTTCAATGCCAGAAATGTTCGGCAGGATGCCCCATCGCTTATGCCATGGACATCCTTCCCAATCAGATGCTCCGTCATATCCAGTACGGCCATCGCGAGAAGGTTCTTACTTCAAAGACAATCTGGATCTGCGCCTCCTGCTACACCTGCAGTGTTCGATGCCCAAACGAGATCGATATTGCCAGAATCATGGACGCCTTGAGGAATCTGGCACTTCGTTCCGGTGCTGAACCGGGCGAAAAAGATATTCCTCTTTTTCATTCTGTCTTCTTGGAGACCATCAAATCGAAGGGTCGGATCCATGAACTGAGCCTCATCCTTCAATTAAAATCGAAAACTAAAGATTTTTTCAGAGACGCCGGGTTGGGGTGGAAGATGTTTCGCAAGGGGAAGATCAAACTCCTCCCCTCGAGATTTGGAGGAGGAAAAGAGATCCAGGAGATCTTTAACGCCTTTGAGAAAGGGCAGAGGTAGAGACCAATTATCAATTGTCAATGATCAATTAGCAATTTTCAATGAGACATAAGGTTTCAACAAACACTAACCAGTTAGGAGAAAAAAAGTGAGAGAGGTCTCCTACTACCCTGGATGCTCCCTTCATGGAACGGCCAGAGAGTATGATGAATCAATACGAGGTGTATCTCAACTCCTCGATATCCAACTCCGTGAGTTAGACGATTGGACGTGTTGCGGTGCGAGTTCGGCCCACTGCACCGATGAAGAGTTGGCCATCGAACTGGCTGCTCGGAATCTTGCCATCGCCGAAAAGAGCGATCGCGAGCTGCTCGTCCCTTGCGTGGCCTGTTACAGTCGATTCAAGGCGGTGGAAAAAGAAGTCAGGGAACATTCCAAGAAGGTTTATTTCCCTTACCAGGGAGATGTCCCCATTCGATACGCCCTGGATTTTTTCTGCGACGAAGCGATCTTAGAAGAGGTGAAGAAAAAGCGTGCAAAACCTCTCTCAGGACTTAAGGTGGCTTGCTACTACGGATGCCTCACTGTCCGGCCTCCAAAAGTGACAGGCATAAGAGAATATGAGAATCCTCGACATATGGACGGGCTGATGAAATTGCTGGGTGCGGATCCAGTTCCCTGGTCCTATAAGACCGATTGCTGTGGAGCCAGCCTTGTGATGACACGAACAGACATCGTCAGGAAATTGAACGATCGACTCCTTTCCATGGCGATGGAAGCAGAAGCTGACTGCATGGTCACGGGTTGCCCGATGTGTCAGGCCAATCTGGATACCCGCCAGGAAGAATTGGAGAAGGAGACGGGGAAGAAATACAATCTTCCTATCCTTTACTTTACAGAATTGATGGGATTAGCCTTGGGGCATCGCGATGCGAAAAAATGGTTCAGCCGGCACATCACCGATCCCATCAAGGTGTTAAATAGCAAAGGATTGATATAGCAAGAATTTATGATTGTCGATTGCCGATTTTCGATTTTAAATCGCAAATCAAAAATCTAAAATCGAAAATTTAGTGATTGATCGAGAGGAAAAAATGGCTGATAAAGTTGGCGCAGTCATGGTGGTTGGTGGCGGGATCGCGGGGATCCAGGCATCCCTCGACTTAGCCGAATCCGGCTACTATGTCTATCTCGTGGAGTCCTCGCCTGCCATTGGCGGAGTGATGGCCCAATTGGATAAGACTTTTCCCACCAACGATTGCTCGATGTGTATCATCTCTCCCAAACTGGTGGAGGCAGGTCGTCATCTCAACATTGGCATTCTGACCGCCACCGATGTCGAAGGCATCTCGGGTGAACCAGGGAATTTTACTGTTCACCTTCGCAGGCATGCCCGCTTCGTGGATACGGCCAAATGTACGGGTTGCGGCGACTGCGCTGCGGCCTGTCCCATCATTCGGCCCGATGAGTTCAATGCCCTGCTCTCCACGCGCAAGGCGATCTACAAGAGATACCCACAAGCCATCCCGAATGCTTTTGCTATTGAAAAACGCGGGGAAGCTCCTTGTCGTAACGCCTGTCCGATTGAGCAGCGCGCCATGGGCTATGTCGCCCTGATCCGTGAAAAACGGTTTGCCGAGGCTTACCGCACCATCAAAGAGGATAACCCATTTCCTTCCGTATGCGGCCGCGTCTGCAACCACCGATGCGAGGAGGCCTGTACCCGAACCGAAGTGGGGAGTGAACCCGTCAATATCATGCACTTCAAACGTTTCGTGAGCGACTGGGCATTCTCACATCCTGAAGAGATCCAAAAAATATACGCCTCCGGTGTCCAAAAAGCCCCCGATACCACTGGGGCGGGAAAGAAGGTCGCCATTGTCGGTGCCGGCCCGGCAGGTTTGACTGCGGCCAATGACCTGATCCGTAAAGATTATTCTGTGACGGTCTTTGAGGCGCTGCCGGCACCGGGCGGGATGATGCGTGTGGGCATTCCGGAGTACCGCTTGCCCTACGACTTGCTCCAGCAAGAGGTTGACGAAATCATCTCGAGAGGGGT
>DATIGG010000162.1:0-17287 GCA_035454825.1 Thermodesulfobacteriota bacterium
GATGGCCTCGAAAAAACCCATCACATCCCTGACAGATGTCAAAGGGCTGAAACTCCGACTTCATCCCGATGATTTGAGTATCGCCGTATGGCGCGAGCTGGGCGCCAATACAATTGTATTGGCCTGGACCGAAATCTATGAGAGCATGAGCCGCGGAATCATCGAAGCCTGCAACTCTCCCATGGCCTTGGTTGAACCCATGAAGTTCTATGAAGTTGCAAAATATATTGTTCGCCATGATGAATTTCCTCAGGGGATGGCCTTCATGACCAGCGCAAAAGATTTTGATGCCCTGACCCCGGAGTTGAAAAAGGTCGTCGTTGATTCGGTCAAGGGAGCGGGAAACTACAGTGCCCAGCTCATGGAGATGCAGGCCCAGGAAAGCATTGCAAGGATGGAGAAGAAAGGGGCCAAATATTCGGTGATTGACCGAAGACCCTTTGTCGAGAAGATCGCCAAATTTTACACCCAAATGGAAGCTGACGGGAAAATGCCCAAAGGGCTGATTGCAGAAATCCAGGCCCTGGCCAAGAAATAGCATGGTTACAAGGATTGAATGAAAACCGCTGAGAAGGGCTGCGGGTATGAAGAATGATTGAAAAGATTCTTTCTGCTTTCGAGAAGTTATGCAAGATCGCGGCAGTACTGTGCCTTGGAACCATGTTTCTGATTAATGTTTTGAACATTGGCTCCAGGGCGATCTTGAACTACTCCTTTGTCTGGGTCTTCCCATTAACTCTTTTTCTTTTCATCTGGATGACCTTTTTTGGAGCCTTCGTCATCTATCGCCAAAAAAGGGAGATAACCGTTGATTTTGTCTATGGCCTATTGCCTGACCTGGGCCGGGTATGGATTACGGTGATCTGCAATGTCCTGATGATGGCGCTGTTAGTGCTGCTCCTGTCGACTGCCCCGCGTTTAATCCGATCTCAGGCCAGTTCAATGCAAGTGATCCAGATTCCCCGTTATCTTCAGGCGATTCCGTTATTCTTGTTCTGTATAGGGACCTTTTTGAACTTCCTCAAAGATACGACGATTCTGATCAAGAACAAAAAAGCCTCCCCGGTGGCTCATGTATAGGAGAATGTTGTGACCGCAATCGTCCTCTTCTCCTTTTTCTTCATCCTTGTTGCAGCGAGAATCCCCATTTCTATGTCTTTGGGAATCTCCACAGCCGTCAGTTTCATCGTAGGAGGTTATACAGCTTCATTCTATGTTATCCCTCTTCAAATCATTGAAGGGGTTGACAGCGCCCCCCTGCTGGCGATTCCCTTCTTTATCTTAGCTGGGCTCATGATGAATGACTCTGGCCTTACCGACAGGATCTTCGACTTTGCCATGGCACTCATTGGCCATGTCCGGGGAGGACTGGCACAGGTCGTTGTGTTGGCCAGTATGATCTTTGCCGGAGTCTCTGGAACGGCTGTGGCCGATTGCGCGGGTCTCGGTGTCATTCAGGTCAAAGCTATGACGGATCGGGGGTACAGCCGTGATTTCTCTGCAGCCATTACCTTAGCGGCTTCTGTGGTCGGACCGATTATCCCGCCATCGGTCCCGTTCGTAATCTATTCCTATCTTGCCGGAACTTCCGTGGCCCGCATGTTCTTAGGAGGAATTTTACCTGGGGTTGCCATTGGCTTCATCCTCATGATCTTCAACTACGTTCTTTCCTTCCGGCGCAGCTTCCCCCGTGAGAAGCGAGTGCCTGTCCGAGAAGTGCTCCGGCGAGCGGTTCACGGGGTCTTTGCACTCGTGGCTCCACTGATCATCATGGGATCAATCCTGACAGGCATGGTCACTGCCACGGAAGCAGGAGTATTAGCAGCCAGTTACACCTTGCTGCTCGGCCTTGCCTATCGGAAGCTGACATGGCAAAAACTATGGAACATTTTTTATGAAACGATGATCGTTTCGGCGTTAATCATGTTCATCATCGGATTTTCAACAGCCATGGGATGGCTTTTAGCGATTGAGGACATTCCCACCTTGGTTGCCAAGGGACTCCTCTCCCTTACTAACGACCGGAATGTGTTTCTATTCCTGTTGATTATTTTTATGCTCATGATCGGATGCGTGGTCGAGGGCATTCCAGCGATGTTGATCACTTTACCGCTTCTGCTGCCCCTGGCCGATCATTTTGGCATCGATCGTGTCCACTTTGGGCTGCTCTTCGTGTACGGTATCCTCATCGGTATTGCAACGCCACCCATGGGGATTGGTCTCTACATCATGGTCGGGGTGGCCGGTATCTCTTTTGAACGGGTGCTCAAAGCGGTGGCCCCCTATCTGGTCCCTCTCATTATTGCGCTTTTTCTCATCACCTATTGGCCAGGTCTTACGACCTGGCTCCCAACTCTAATTTTAGGAGCAGAATGATATGAAAATCGGACTATGCCAGATGAACACACAGGACAAAAAAGCGAAAAACCTGGAAGCAGCAGAGGCAGCCATTGATAAACTGGCTGCCCAGGGTGCAGACCTCGTCATCTTGCCCGAAATGTTTCACTTCCTGGGACCCGATGAGGAGAAGATTACCAATGCCGAACCTGTCCCGGGTCCAAGCATGGACCGTCTGCAACGGAAGGCAAAGGAGAAAGAGATCTTTGTTCACTGCGGAAGCATTTTGGAAAAAGACGGGGACAGGATTTACAACACGTCAGTAGTGTTCAATCGACGAGGCGAGCGAGTCGCTTTCTACCGGAAAATCCACCTGTTTGATGTGGAGATTCCAGGCGGCATTGTCTACAAGGAATCGGCAGTCGTCACTCCTGGCAAAGACATCATGACCTTTAACTGTGAAGGGGTAACTGTGGGCCTGTCGATCTGTTATGACCTTCGTTTCCCGGAACTCTATCGACGTCTGGCAGACCGGGGGGCTTCATTGATCCTGATCCCTGCCGCGTTTACCCTGATGACGGGCAAGGACCACTGGGAGCCCCTGATCAGGGCTCGCGCCATCGAGAATGTCTGCTACGTGGCTGCCTGCGGGCAGTGGGGCTTCCATCCCGTTAACAACCAATGCTATGGCCACAGTATGGTTGTTAATCCCTGGGGCATGATCATTGCTCAGGCCCGGGACGGGGAGGCCACGGTTCTGGCAGAGCTGGATTTTGAATATATGCACTCGGTACGAGAAAAGCTCCCTGCTCTGCAGCATCGGCGGAAAGATCTATTGGGTTAATCGGCGCGTTACCTTATCACATGACGAAGGCAATCAAGGATTACGTGTGGTGTAGTCCCTTATGCCTGCCTGCGTTAGGCAGGGGCGAAACATTTCTGGCACACCTGTGTGCCGAAGCACTTCGGTGCGCGCAGGCATAAGGGCCCTTCACTACAAATTACCGACAGCGTTCGGTTTAAAATAGAGGTTCTTCCGGCTTTTATGTGGGTGCTTTCACGCTGTTAAGAGTGCCCCCCCTCTATTCCCCCCTTAATTTAAGGGAGGATGAAGGGGGGGGGTAAGGGGAGGTTACCCACTCAATATCCGAATGGACCAAGATAGAGATCGTTTCAGGCAAGAAGGAGGATCTTATGTTTGTCATCAAAGAAAGAGTAAACCGATGCAGTCCGGATTTAATCGAGATGTTTAAGAAAGTCGAGCCTGCAACTCTTGGCCACGTGCTTCATGAGGGTTTTATGGATCACGCCCTTCGGTGCTTGGTCAAAGGAGCCAAAGTCGTAGGACCGGCAGTCACCGTGAAAACAGCCGGAGCGGATTCCACCGTGGTTCACAAGGCCATGGAGATTGCCCAAAAAGGAGATGTTGTGGTCGTCGATCGTTGTGGCGACATGCGCCATGCCTGTTGGGGAGGTGTAGTTACCCTGGCGGCTTCTCTGAGAGGGATAGCAGGAGGAATCGTTGACGGTCTCGCTACGGATGGGGAGGAGATTGAGAAGGTGGGTTTTCCGCTCTATTGCAAGGGCATCACGGCATTGACCACGAAACTTCTCGGTTACGGCGGCGAGATCAACACCGTCATCCCATGTGGAGGGATCGTGGTCAAACCCGGTGATCTGATTGTGGCTGATTCGAACGGTATTCTCGTTCTTGATCCCGAGGTGGCCAAGCCACTCGGGGAAAGGGCTCTGTCGATGCAGGAACGAGAAAAAGATCTGATTGCCCGTCTTGAAAAGGGTGAATTTCTCCCGAAGGTTACTGCGGCCGATTCTCTGATTCTCGGAAAGAGCAAATAATACATATAAGAATGGACAGGGCCTTCACCGTTGATCGTTGTATAGACCTAATGCCGGAATTAGCGGGTCTGGATCTTGATATCCAAGAGCTCAAGGGCGGGATCACCAATCGACTCTATCGCGTCGTCTCCTCAAACGGCCATGATTACGTCTTCAGACTCTACGGAGCCAGGACAGAGTTATTCATTGATCGTGACGTGGAAATGGAGAACCTGCGGCGGTTGGAACCTCTCAAAGTCACACCAAAGTTAGTCACGTATTTACCCGAGCGAGACCTAACGGTCGTGGATTTTATTCCAGGGTATGTCCTAAAAAACCAGGACTTCCTGAGAGAAGATCTCTGGGAAAGAATCATCCGCCCGATTAAGATCATTCACCAAAGCTGCATCCAATTACCTTATTTGTTCGATCCGCTGATCGAGGTCAAACGTTTCTACAGAATACTGGAGGGGATTAATCCGGATTACCCTGAGTTTGACATTCGAGGAACGATTCTTCTCTTAGAGAAAATCAGTGAGGTTGCATCGATTCCCTCTTCCCGTTATGTTCCTTGTCACAATGATCTATTAGCGGACAACTTCATTCTCACAGATGAAGGCGGCCGCTATAAGGAGCCTGTGGTCCTCATTGACTGGGAATATGGAGGAATGGCTCCTCCCTATTACGATTTCGCTGATATGTTTCAGGAGATTCTTGTCCCCAGGGAGGTGGAAAGGAGCCTTCTGAGGGTTTATTGGGAAGATCGGGATATGGATTCTCATCAGTACAGGACGGACCTTTTCAAACCCTTCCCGGATATCTACTGGTTCCTCTGGAGCCTGATCCAACTCAATATCTCTACCCTTCAATTTGATTATTACAATTACGGCAAAGTCAAATATGAAAATGCACGGGAGAATATCGACTACCTGAGGAAACATTACGGTTTAGGAATCTAAGCGCCTGCCCTGAATAATGGGAACAACGAGTCCGTTCGTCCTGAGCTTGTCGAAGGAGCGAACGGTCACTGCCATATGCACTTTGTTCAAGTTGTTTGTGCGCAGTCCCTCCCCCCGCTCTCTGTCTCCCCTTCCTAATCCAGGCCATATTCCTCAATGGCAGTCTCTCTCATCTTGAACTTCTGGACCTTGCCCAGAGGGGTCGTTGGAAATTTGTCGACAACTTTCAGGTACCGGGGCAGGTGAGAATTTGGAAGTCTGCCGCGGCAGTACTGAAGGATATCCGTTTCTGTGACAGCAGCCCCCTCCTCCAATTTAATCCATGCAACCACCTCTTCGCCCATAGCCTTATCTGGAACCCCAAACACCTGAACATTAATAATTTTAGGGTGACTGAAGAGGACCTCCTCGATCTCCGTTGGGTAGATTGCCTCTCCTCCCTTGCGGATGACCTCCTTTAACCTTCCGGTGGTCCTGACATAGCCCTCTTCATCCATGGTTCCAAGATCTCCCGTGTGAAGCCAGCCTTCGGAATCGATCGTATGGGCCGTGGCAGCAGGCATCTTGTAGTACCCTTTCATATTGAATCCCCTTGCACAGATTTCACCAACGACCCCAGTTGGGACCGCCTGACCTGCTTCCGAATCAATCATCTTCACCTCTAAATTTGGCAGAGATTTACCAACTGTAGAAACCCGCAATTCCAAGGGGTCATCCGGACAGGTCATTGTAATCCAGGAAGAGGCTTCGGTCTGCCCGTAACCGATCACGATCTCCCTCACCCCCATCTCTTCCACAACCTTTTTCATGACTTCCATAGGACACTGAGCCCCTCCCATGATGCCTGTTCGAAGGGATCTGATATCAAGCTTTTTGTATTGTGGATCTTCCATCAGGGCAATGAAGGCGCTGGGAGATCCATAGATGGCTGTGCACCGTTCTTTTTCGATCGTTTGAAGAATCTTTCCCGGGCTGAAGGTTTCGGATGGAATCACGATGGCTGCCCCTTTGACGATCCCTGCCAGGGCAACGCAGACGCAACCGAACATATGAGATAACGGCACAGAGAGGCAGAGCCTGTCTTTTTCGGTCAGTCTCTGGTTCTCCGCACTTGCCAGAGAGGTGTTAATAATTCCGAAGTGGCTCGACATGACTCCCTTAGGGGCTCCTGTGGTTCCGGAGGTATAAAGAATGGTCACGATATCATCCTCATGGCAAGAGCGCTGCCGTTCTGCCAATATGCTATCAGGAACATCTTCCCCGCTCTCCAAGATCTCTCTCCAATTGAACGTCCCTGGATCGGTCCGGTCTGATATCAGAACAAGATTTTTCAGTTCGGGTACGGTCTGACATTTCAATCGGCCTGGAATCGAGTCTTCCACCTCCGGACAGAGTTGGTGGATCATCTCAATGTATTCAGATCCCTTCAACCCCTTGGTCATGATCAGGGATCGGCAATCCGATTGTTTGAGAAGGTAATCGACCTGCTGGAGTTGGTAATTCGTATCCACACTGATTAACACCGCTCCGATCTTCGCAATTGCAAATTCTGTGATGATCCATTCAGATAGATTCGGTGCCCAGAGCGCTACATGCTCTCCCTGTTTGAGACCCAGTTTGAGAAACCCCTTCGCCATCTGGTTGACCACCCTCAAAAATTCCCTGTACGAATACCTCGCGCCCCTCGGGACATCGACGAGGGCTTCGCTCTCAGGAAATCTTGTTGCTGTTCTATCCAAAAGATCGCCCACTGTTATTCTTAATAATTCCGTCATTCCCGTTCCTTTCTTTCTTGATATTGCAGTCTCTGAGAAGGTGTGAAAAAATTAGAGGATCTTCAGGAGTTCGAGATGGTCTTCGATAAAGAGTTCATTTGCGATGCTTCTGTTTTTGTAGGCGACAAATCGGACATCTGAAGCCCTGGCTGCCTGCTGATCTACTTCCGAATCTCCCACAAAGAGAGCTTCTTCCTTCCTTAAATTGAAGGTTTCGAGAATCTTCTCGACGGATTCAGGATGAGGTTTCGGGTTTTTCACATCGAGAGCTGTCACCACCATATCAAAATAAGGCCAGAGGTCAAATTCCTCCATAATGTACTTCATTGATGTGGTCCGGTTGGTATTGACGGCCTTCAAAATCTCCCTTTCTTTAAGCCTGCCCAGCGTTTCAAGAAGATGGGGCTCCATCTTGAGATAGACGACATATTTCCGGAGATCGATTTGCTTCAATAATTGCAATGCCTTCTCTTCTAAATCGCTGTCATTCTTCGAAATAAAGTGGATCGCCTCAAATACGGTATGGCTGTGAACATAGTGCAATTCATCTTCGCTTAAGGGAGGTCTCCCCATCGAGATACAGACCTCGCTATATAATCTTCCGTTGGCCTCAAGGGAGTCGAAGAGGACGCCGTCGCAGTCATAAATGACGCAGCGCGTATTCAAGTTTGATTCATGAATATCCATAGCATTCAGAGGATGGCGTTTTGTCCCACGAGCAGAAGGCCTTCTCTTGTTTCACCATCCATATCATAACTGACCTTCAATGCCCCATTTCTCTCGATCAGGTAGAGGCATTCGTTCGTCTGCTCAATCTTCAAAGCTTCTTCCAGAGAAAACTCCAGAAGCAATCCCAACAGCATCCGATTGACACCCCGATGGGCAACGATCAGGATTTCCTGATTTTGATGATCCCGCAGGATTCTTTCCTTGAAAGGCCTCACCCGATTGGCCACATCCGTATAATTTTCGGCTCCAGGAATATGATACGTCAGCCGGTTCTCCTTGAACCGTTCCCATTCCAATCTCAATCTCCCATCAACCTCGGAGAATTTGACTCCTTCAAAAATCCCGAAGGCGATCTCATCCAGCTCGGCCTGTTTCTGGACAGAAAGACCAAGGTATTGCGCAATGGGTTGAGCGGTCAGGATGGATCTCTTTAAAGTACTGGTATAGATGGCTGAGAGCGGCCTGTCCTTAACTCTTTCAAGCAGGATGAGACTCTGCGCATAGCCCTTTGGACTCAAATCCGGATCGCTCCGGCCCTGGACCTTTCCCTCCGCGTTCCAGGTTGTCTCTCCATGCCGTGCAAGATAAATCTTAATCAATCAAAAACCCCTTCCTATCTGTACGTTGGGACATAATATTTGAACCGATCAAGATTGAATAACCAAATCTTGGGGAAAATTCAATGATTCTTTCGGATGGAATTCGGTTATTCCTCGGCAGGACCTCGGACTTCAAATTGGACAGAATCAAGAACTTTTCCTTCTCTATCCAGCATCGCAAGGGAGTGTTTCCCAGCCTTTGGGAACCATGAGACCGGTTTTCCGGCCCCATTCAGAATGTGGCCATTTAACTTCCACTGCAGACCCTCTTCATGGGTTTGAGAGATGAAAAAGACTCGTTGAACTTCTGGAGGGATATCCGGATCAAGGGCCATGACGGCTCCAGAGGGCGGGTAGAGGATTCGTTGATTGAATTGGCCCATCTTTCGGTCTCCTGAATTGGGTTCTGTCTCTCGGATAAACCATTCCTGTCGAGAGGATTCTACACCCTGAGAAGAACGAATCTCTTTCCGCACCAGGCGGACAGGAAGTTCGCCCTTTGGGGCAGCATCTCTTTGGTGGAGAAAGTTCATCATCTCAGCCCAGATGGGCGCTGCCCCTGTCACGCCGCTCACATTCCACATGGGATCTCCTGAAAAGTTCCCCGTCCAGACACCCACCGTATACTTCTTCGAATATCCGATGCACCAGTTATCTCTCATGTCTTTGCTTGTCCCGGTCTTCACGGCTGTTGAGAAACGTGTGGCCAAGGGATTTTCAAGTCCGAAGGTGACGCTCCTTGCTTCTCGATCCGATAAGATATCCGAGATGAGAAAAGCGGCTTCTCCCGAGAATACCCGCTTCCGTTTCGATTGAGATTGGGTATCCTGAATGAGAGAGAGCTCGCTCCATTCCCCTTGGTTGGACAGACATCGGTAGGCATTGGTCAATTCCCATAGGCTCACATCCGCAGATCCAAGGGCGAGGGAAGGTCCATAATAATCACCCGCTTCATTGAGATCTTTGATCCCGAGTTGTCGCAGTACCTTCAAAAAGCTTTCCGTTCCGACAAGAGACAAGGTTTGCACTGCAGGCACATTGAGAGAAGAGGCCAGGGCAATCCGGGTCGTGACCCAGCCTCTGAATTCAGAGTCGTAGTTCCTGGGTTGATAAATGCCACTGATGACAGAAATGTCGAGAGGCGTATCATCCAAAACAGAGGCTGGAGTAAGAATATGTCTATCAAAGGCATGGGCATAGAGAAAGGGTTTCAGAGTGGAACCAGCCTGTCGCTTCGCCTGCACACCGTCCACAAATCGTCCCTTCGCGATTTCAATGCTATGGCTCACATAAGCCAAAATATCGCCGGTTCTGTTCTCCACAATGAGAACGGCTCCATCTCTGACATTCTGGTCCTTTAAGGAAATGAGATGGTGCGCCAAACGGTCGAGGGCGAACCGCTGGATTTTGCTATCCAAGGTAGAGCTTATGGCTGATCCCTTTGACGGCCCATTCAACAATCGTCTTGCAACGTGAGGAGCCATGGCAGCCCTTGGACGGACAAAATGGGGTCCCAAAAATATCCGTCCCAACTTTGTCTTTATTTCGTCTTCATGGATCCTCCAGTTCAGCGAGCGATTGAGATGAGAGGCCCTTTGCACAATGGCTTCAAATGAAGCATTGGGTGAGCGTATCAAGGAGGCCAGGATACTGGACTCCGATCGATCAAGGCCATGCGGGTCTTTCCCGAATAGCGCTCTCGAAGCCGCTGCAATTCCCTGAAGCTCCCCACGAAAAGTAACCAGGTTTAAGTAAGCCTCCAATATCTCTGTTTTCGACCAGCTTTTTTCAATATCCCATGCATTCAGGATCTGTTGTCCCTTCTGCCATAACGACTTCCTCTGTCTCTTAGATTGGATCTCTCTGTTCAGGAAGGAGGCCACCTGCATCGTAATCGTGCTTGCCCCGCGGAGACTTTCTGAAGAAAGCCCCGTGATCAGAGCAGCGCCCATCGCTCTGTAGTCCACTCCGGAATGATCGTAGAATCGCCGATCCTCAGCCTGGATAACAGCCTCCTTCAAGGCAGGTGAGATCACGCTCAGGGTTGCCCAGTCAAGCCTCCGTCGATATTTGTCTGTCCTCAGTTCGTGGAGGATTTCACCGTGGCGATCCAGTAAAAGAGAATCCGATTTGACATAGGATTGGCGCACCTCCTGATAGGTGGGGAGGGCATAGGCTTTACCACTCAGCCCGATGAACATGATGAAAAAAAGAATGTACTTCTTCATATTGGTTAAATCTTTCATAAGTGCCTTAATCTGTCACACTGAATGGAGCCTGATGAAGATCAGGCCCCATTCAACAAATTCCTATCCCCCTACTGCCCCCCTTTTTCTCCTCTTAACCCCACCGCTCCTCCCCTTAGATTAAGGGGAGGTTGGGAGGGGTTAGGGAGGGAGTTACGGCCTAACTTCAATCCCTTTATTTGGCATCTCTCCGAACATCTCTGGAAAATAGAGGGCTTCGACCCGGGTGGTCGGGAGTTGAAAGGTTCCGCTCTGATTCAGTCGGATCGTATACTCCACCGTCCAATTCCCTTTGGGGACATACTCGTAATAAGCCCTGAAGGCCTCAAAGGAGCGTTCCTCAAAGGCAGGCCAGACCCACCCTTTTCGTTCTTCCCCTTTGGTCAACAATTGGGAATCCCTTCCAAGACCACTTCCAAGGAGGGTAGTTCCTGCAGGCACAGGGTCACTGACCACCACCCAGGTCTGGTCAGTCTGAGCCTCCAAATCCAGCCTGATTCGAAGGATATCTCCTCGGGTCCACTGATTGGGCTGTTTCTGTTCAATCGGAATGATGGTCTTCTTGATCTTATATCCGCTTGAAAAAGCCTCTCTCAAGGGAATGGCAGCCAGACCCTGAATCGTCGCCCATGGTTTGCCCTCCCCCTGGTGAGAGACAGAGAGTTCTTCTTTCTTTGCTGGCCAGGAAAACTGAGACATTTTTCCTTTGGGTGAGGTGTTCCAATCGGTTGTTTGAGATTGCGTTGACAGGTGAATGCGAGTGGAGCCAGTGACAGGAGTGTCTTCAAAGGTCTTTGAAAATTTTTCCATGGCGAGGACTCCCCAGGCATTGGCAAGGGTCAGGTCCCATCTTCCCCTGATCTGCCGGGCCAATGCCCCCTGAATCATTCTCGGCACATCTTCTTTCCATTTCTCTGAATGGAGAAGGGACAAGATGACACGGACCGCATTGACGTCGTTTGAAACCATCAGCCACCATAAAGAGTCAAAACGCTCGGTTGAGAAACCCATCTTTGTGCCCTGAAAATTGAGTCGGGACCGGATGATCTGCTCTGCCTCCGTCCTTCGCTCCTCGCGCCTCGGAAGGGTACCCATATTCTGAAGGATGTTTAACCAATCGATCACTGCGGAGGTGGGCCAGAGATTGGGGTCAATGGAGATGGAACTGAGCAGTTTTGCCTCCGCCTTTCCGCTTCGTGACAAGGCCTCTAATGCCGACAGTTTCTTGATCGTTAAATCCGCGGTCGCTAAGGGCGAATACCGGATGATCGATCCTTCCACGAATTTTCTTAATCCGGTCTCCATCTTCTCTCGGGCTGGATCGGGAATGCTCCATCCTGCCTCATGAGAAATGGCGATGAGATAAGAGGTCAGGATCGGGCTTCCATACAGACAGGGAGGGAAATATTTAACCAATCCGTCCGGATCGAGATGGGAAGGGAGCTGTGATACCACCTCCTTCCACAGCCTTTCATCCCGCAGGGCAACTGCCACTGAGACTTTCTGCTCCATACAGGTGTAGGGATATTTTTTCATATAGTCGACGACGCCGGTTAATCCGTCGCTAATCTTTGGCCGCAAACTCACTCTGACGCCACCGCGACCTGGAAGGGCATCGTTCGGCCGTTCCACGGAGAGATGAAAATCTCCATCCAGTTGAGTAAGCGTTGCCTGGAACGTGCTTACAGGGACAACAGGCGCAATCCTCTGTGTGATTCTGATGCGGTCAAGCTCGTTTGTCCCCTTCTCCTTTGCCTCAATCTCCCACTTCACTAACTCGGCTCCTGCAGGTGCACGAACATCCCAGCCGACTTCTTTCGCCTCTCCTGGTTTTAGAGGGAGAAGCAGGGGTTTTGGATCGATTGAAATTCCCTCTGCCTTCGCAGAAACATCAACCTCCATGGTCCGATTCGTCGTATTCCGTACCGTTACCCCTGCTCGATACTGATCCCCTTCCCTGATGAGGGGTGGAAGACCGGATAGAACCATGAGCTCTTGTGTTGACTGAATCGATGTGGATCCTGTCCCAAAGAGGCCTGTTCCACCCGTTGCCACCGCAACAATTCGGAACCGGGTGATCGAATCATTGAGCGGGACCTCCACAGATGCCTCTCCATTTGCATCGAGCGGAAGACGGGCCTTCCACAACAGTAACGTATCAAACAGTTCCCTCGTCGCCTGTCTTCCTCCACCCCCGCCCTGGGGTAATGCCTTTAAACCGAAGTGGCGTTTCCCGATCACCTGCATCTGAGCTGTTGCGGTTCGAACGCCATAACCTCTTCGTCCCATCATGGCAGACAGAATCTCCCAGCTCCGATTAGGCATCAGCTCGAGAAGACCTTCATCCACAGCCGCGACAGCAACCTCGCTTCCTGCGGGCGGTGCCATCCCGCTCGTGGTTACGACTCTGATTTTGACTTTTGCCTTATTACGAACCTTATAGACTTTACGATCCGTGGAGACGTTCACTTTTAGCTCATGGGCCCTCCAACCCACGTTGATCTCTGCAATCCCGAGTTTGTAAGCCGGCTTCCCAAGATCGACCATGCTGGTTGCTTTGGTCCAGGGCAGGCGTCCTCTCACCACAAGGGCGGAGACATAGACATTAGGGGCGTAAGTGCTTTTGATGGGGACCTCAATCACAGGATTCTTTCCAGAGATCTTTTTGATCCAGGTCTCCATCATCCCTTCCCTCTCCACAGAAATCAGGGCTGTTCCACTCCGGAAAGGCATTCGAATCTGAAAGATTGCCTTTTCACCAGGCTCATATCGCTTCTTTTCAGGGATGAGATCGATCCGGTCATGATCACCGACTTCAAACCACCACTCGCCTTTGCCTGCAACCCAGACCTCCCTGTGGGCAATGGTCCTGTTGCCCAGATCATCAGAACCCTGGGCCTGGAGGATCACATTTCCAGAGACAGGCGATTGGACCTCGCAGATCAAAAGGCCTCTGTGATCTGTCTTCCCTTCACATAAGGCGGCGATGCGCTTCGTCTCAACAGAATGTTCATAGGCATAGAATCCGCCGACAAGGCGCTTCCGGTGGGTGTAGGTCTTTCTTTCAAAGAGGTCCACTTTCACAGTCGCTCCGGAAATCGGTTTGCCGGAGAGATCGACCATTGCTGCATGGAATTTAAAACCCTCTTTGGAGAGGGCCCATGAATCAGGTTTGATTCCAATGAGATATTTTGAAGGCCATAGGGGAACCCTAACAGACACGGTCTGAATCTCTCCGTTCGGGTCTTTAAACTCCATTTCTGCGAGCATCTCCTTGGGAACTTCGCTTTTGGGCAAATCGGAGATCTTTGTCCGCGTAGATCCGGAGGCATCCAAAACCAAGTCAAGGGTCGGCATTTTCACCCTCTTTCTTTCATCGATGGCTTCTTCGCCCGCCTCTTCATCTTCAGACTCGATCGCCTCTCCTCTACGAACGATCCCTTCTTTTACCGGCCCGTTGCCGAAAGTAAATTCATCAAACCCCTCAAAAGGAGAAACATACTTAGGGCCGATTTCGTACCGAACTCTGACAGGAAGAAGGCCTGCCCCACCTCCTGCAAGATACTGAACATTTAAATCAAGCATGACCTCTTTCGCATTGATCTGGGGCTCTCCTGGCGGCTGGATGACTCCTTTGAGAAGAGGAACCCGGAATGCCTCCACCCGGAAGGTCCCTGAAGTCCACGCCCGGAGCCCTCTTTTCAGAATCTCTTTCTCCTCTTTCTTGTCCGATCGCTCACGAAGAATCACGCCATAGTTCCCGAGCTTTGCCTCTTTCGGAATGGCCCAGGTCGTTTCAGCGATTCCCTTCGCATCCCACTTCAGAGGGAATTCATATTTCTCTCCGCTGCCAAAGTGCTCGATCGAAACGAGGGCAGGCCATTCAATTTGAGGAACGATAGAAAACCCTTTTGTGGTATGTTGCCGGAGAACATGCTTCATATGAATGGTTTCGCCCGCGCGCAGTAATGTCCGGTCAAAGAGGGTGTGGGCAAGCACAGGGTCTAAGGATGTTTCTCCAGGCAGTTGGAACCTCCAGGGTTCTATCCCTTCGTTCCAGCCGGAGTGAACAAAGGTCATATCTCCTGAAGCCTCTGCGGTCACGAAGAGTCCTCCCCATAGAGACATGAGACCTCTCATCTGGGAATAATCATGATAGTCCAATTTATAAGGACATTGGGGAAGATCCCATGGAGGCGGCAACGGCGTTTCAATCCTGGCAATTCCATTGGTGCCGGTCTTTCCTTTCCACAGGACCTTTTCCTGACAGTCTCTCACCGTTACGATGGCGTCTTTTACCGGCTCCGCGGTGTTAAGGGTTGTCACCCAGACCAGGGAAGACTCCCTCCCCCATTTGAAGTGGGCGGAAAGATTGGTCACAAGGACTGCTGTCGGAACATACATGGGCTTCGGCGGGTTGAGGAGCGCCTTTCCTAAGATCTCACTCTCAAGCTCAACGATGTAGAGGCCAGCCTCTTTCAATGGAATCCCCACAACCTCAAAGGCATTTGGGCCCAAGGGTTTCGGGATTTTGATTTCTTTGACCTCCTTTTCCTGACCGAGGATCGATTTTTCCCGTGAGGCAGTCGCTGCCTTTCTCAACCAGGCCTGGATCTCTCCCCCTTTTTCAGGAGGGACATTCAGGATTTTTCCGGTCACCTTTCCGACAACCCCTTCCTCTTTATCCACCTTTAACACCTTCCCCTTCACCTGAGGTTCAAGGTTCCTTAAAGTGACAGGAAGCACAGGATCTGCCTTCAGCTCTAATATACCGAACCGAGATGAGAACTTTGCCAGCGGAGGATACCGGTCTGTCCGCACAGAAAGAGGAAACTTATCAGTATTGGCAAGGGGCCGGGAGGCATCGTCTCTGAGTCCTGAGGGAATTTCGATGGTAAAGCTTTGATTCTCCGGGAAAGGTTCCTTGAAGCTGAGACGGGTAACAAACTTCTCTTCTTTTTCTCCCTCAAAATGAGGCATCCATATCTTCCCGTCCGGTCCTCTCAAGACGATCTTACTGGCCTGGTCCTTCGAGATGGGTGCAGAAAATCGGAGGCTCATGGGTGTGATGGGAATACACGCTGCCCGCGGATTCTCCCGCTCGCACGAGAACTCAAGGAGAAAAGGCCTCCTCGTCTTGAAGCGAAGGACCTGGTCCTTATCCGTTGCAACTTCTGTCTTCGACATCACTCCTTTTCCCCAGACCAGACTGATCTTTGTATCTGCGGGAAAACGCTGTTTGCTCTGAATAAAAATCATGGGAGGGAATGGGGGCTTCCGGTATCGAAACCAGGCTTTGAATATCTCTTCCCTCTCTTTTCCCTCCACGATTCGGATGCCGATCTGGTCCTGTATCCCCTCGACGGAGAAAGTGACATGTTGAAGCACGGATTCCTCGTTCGGTTCTGCATCAAGGGTAAGGATGAAGATTTGCTCATCATCGACTCCCTCTGCACCTTCGTGGGGGTAGGAGGCTTTAATGGCTGGGCCGCCCGTGGAGAGAAAGAACACCTTTTGACCAACGATCTCCTTTCCAGAAAGGGCCTTCAGCCCGGGTCTTGCTCTAAATTCACAGCGGACACCCGCAGGAAGATCCCTTTCGAAATCATAGATCCAATTCTTTCCATCAGCCCACCGGCTGGTCCCTTTTTCCGGACAATCGATTTCAAAGGGTTCGCTGAGATCTCTCGGATCTCCAAAGGGCACCATCTGTTCTGAGAATCGAACGCTCACCTGCCGGACTCCCTTCACGATCCCTTGAGGGCTAAACATCTCAACCTGAGCTCCCTCGTCTGCATCAGCCCGAAGGGGCAGAAGAATGCTGATGAGCAGAAATAGGCCGAATAATTTGAACTTCATCTTCTTTTCCCCCTTCTTGGAAGGAGCGCCCTCTCTATCTCAAGATGCCTCTCTGTACGAAGTCTTGGCTCACGTAATCCAAACCCAGTTTGTCCAACGTCTCTTTGGTAGGAATCCCGTCATGATTCCATCCCTTAAACTCATAAAAGGCGTCGAGATGCTTTTGTTCCATCTCAGGATCTCGTACCTTCCAATGGTCTTGGGGAGGCTTCTCATCCTTTCTCCTCAAGCCTCTCCTCACATTAAGGGCTCTCACCAGATTTCGGTTCCTTCTACCTATTTCCCATAGTGCGTCTGAATCAAGATCCATCCCGGTCGCGAGTGAGATGAAATTTGGTAAATTATAAATGTGATAGGGTGTCCTCCCGCCAAACTGGCCTCTAAATGACGACAAAAAAGCACAGATCCCGATAGCGTCATCAATGTAATGCATCGTCTCATTCCAATCCGCAATATGGACAGATGTTTCAATAGATGGATGTTGACGGGGTTCCCATTCTAAAAACCATTTCTTGAACCTCTCAGGAGCTGCGACCCAACCCTCAACAAACTTCTTTCTCGCGTCCTTATCAGGCTCGGGTGCCTGGGGGTAGGACCCTTCAATCTGGGTGATCGCCATCTTCTCACCGGTGGCATACATAAGAAAATAAGGGTAATTGATCATTCCCAGCTTGAGAGGCAGCTGCTCAAATTTTTTCATGGTATTATGATCAAATTGTTCTGCGCCCTTACCAATCTGACGGGCTGCCCAATAAACACCATTGGCTAAAACATCTCCAATCCCGTCCCGTCGAACAATTTTTTCAACGAGGTAGAAAAATCTTTCCCCGGAGTCGGACGGAAATCCCGGCAGTTCCTGGTCCGTTAAAATGCCGGCTTCGTAAAGTTCAACGGCAAAGGCGAGAACTGGCGGCGTGGAGTATCCGTCCAGTCCGTACTCCTGGGTA
>DATIGG010000163.1:0-3518 GCA_035454825.1 Thermodesulfobacteriota bacterium
CTTATTTCCTCTTGAGTCAGTGAATCCACATACTGGAGAGGAATAACGGACTTGATCTTGACCCCCTCTGCCAGGGTATGCTGGTAACCTTCGATCTCTTTGGGATCCGTCAGGTTCAAAGGTATCCCTTTTTCAACAATCTTCCACACAATGCTTTCCTTGTGGACTGGAACTTGTTCTATCGGGCACTCATATCTGCCCACCCAACAGTGGACCTTCAGCTCGTCACCCTCCATGAGGAGGTATCGAGCTCGTTTTCCCAATCTTTGGTTAATGTGATCAAGGCAGGTCCTGATGAGATGATCCCGGTTCATGCACCAGCTTACCAACCGGGCAATTTCCAGAAGATCCTGGTAACGCTTCACCCAATCCTCTGCTTTAGTTCTTGGCTTCTTAGCCTTTATCCTGGTTTCCCTTGCATTAGGGATAACTTGATTCCGATTCATTAGCTTTTTAGATCACTCATCTTTTTGGGGGGTGTCCCCACTGAAAAAATGGAGATTCATATAACACCGTTCCCCTTTTGAGACCTATCCTTCTCGGCTTGATCTCCGGATCACATTGAACTGTTCATACATCAACTTAAATATCTTATACTTCCCTTCGTGATATTTCCGATGATGTGTATTCGGTTTAATGACTTGGCTCACTTTCGACATCGTCTTCATCGCTTCTATGACATCCCGGTACTTCCCGGCTGCAACGGTAGCCAATATGGCCGTCCCTAAAAGCACGGCCTCTCTCTCCTTAGGCAAGTGGATGGTACAACCAGTGACGTCCGCATGTTCTTGCAAGAAGATTTCGTTTTTTGTATGCCCCCCACATATATAGATGTCCGAAATCTCGTAGCCTTTCTCGTTCATGACCTCAATGATGTGCCTGGTTCCGTAGGCAATTGCCTGTACGGTTGCATAATAGTGCTTCGCCACTTCCGATAGGGACTGATCCAGCGTCAGCCCCACAACCATGCCTTTCGCATGGGCATCTGCTCTGGGGGATCGGTTTCCATGGTGATAGGGAAGGACATGAAAATCTTTCGTCAATTGGGGTCCGGGACCTTTCTTTATTTTGTGATTTAAGAATTGGTAAATATCCATGTTGGCTTTTCTTGCACAGGGTTCGATTTCATCATAGCTTGAATTATTTTTGATGACGTAGTCGATCAAAGAACCCGTGGCACTTTGCCCCCCTTCATTCAACCACATTTTAGGAACCATCGCACCGTAATAAGGCCCCCAGACTCCTCGAATAAATCGCGGGTCTGAGGCAGTCGCCATGTGGCATGAGGAAGTTCCCCCGATCAGGGCCAAGGCCTTGTTCCATGCGTTGCTATCCTTTGACGCTTTTCTGGCACAACGACCCAAAACTCCTATCCCCCCGGCATGGGCATCGATGATTCCTACCCCTACCGCCGTCGCCGGGGAAAGCCCCAAGTGCCGAGCACTTTCTTCTGTCAATCTCCCGGCGGCATGGCCTACCGGATAGGCAACGGCTGGAACTTTTTCTCTTTCAAATAGATCGGATAAGCCAATCCTCTCAAAAAAAGGATAGTCCCATGAGCCCTTCTCTCCTTGATGCCCCAGATAGGTCCACTTACAGACCGATGTACATAAGCTCCTTTTGTCTTCTCCCGTGGCCTTGAAAACCATAAAATCAGCGAGGTCCATAAACTTACCTGATAGGTTCCAGGTTTCGGGTAAATGTTTTTTGATCCACTTCAATTTCGGCGGCTGTTGTTCCGGTGAAATCTGTCCTCCAACGAACCTGAGGACCGGGTGCTTTGTATGATTGATGAATTCCGCCTCTTCGATGGCGCGATGGTCCATCCAGACGAGGATATTCCGTGAGGGGTCGCCTGTCGGGGAGATCGTCACGGGTCGGTATTTTTTGTCCAGAGCGACCAAGGAACAGGTGGCATCAAAGCAGAGACCGATCACTTCCCGCTTGACGATCTGAGCCTGCCGGAGCGCCTCTCGGATCGCCCTCCCCGTTTTCTCCCATATCTCCTCCGAGGATTGCTCGACAAAATCCGGCTGGGGATGGAAGATCGAAATGGGATCATTTGCACTCCCGAGCATGACGCCCTTCAGGTCAAAAATCCCTGCTCGGGTGCTCAGCGTTCCCACATCCACTCCGATGACGCATTCATTTGCAGGGGACATTACCCACCTCTCTTCTGTGATTCGTTTTTTGGGAAAGATATTGTAAAAATATTTTAACCTTTGGGGCATTGTCAATAGAAGATTTAAAATTTTCCCCAATTCTTCAAGGAGGAGGCAAAAAAGGGACGAAAAATTTCTCTTGACAAATTGCTTGATTTCGGCTATTTTGCATACAAAATTCAAAATGCAGATTTCAACCCTCTCTTCCTGTCCTGAGGCGAGGCACGTATCCTGAAGCAGCGCCAAGATTAGCGGAGGGAAGAGTCAACAGACGATTGTTCATGACCGATTCGACCAGAGAACCCTCGATGAAGAAGTTGGGGGTTGAACATGAGAACCTCGATCATAAAGTTCACAGGCAGGTGAAGTCCATGATCCTTGAGCAGAAACTCAAGCCCGGGACCAAAATCTATCAGGAAAAATTGGCCCAGGACCTGGGAATCAGCCGAACCCCTTTGGTCAACGCCCTCAAGAGATTGGAGCACGAACACTTAATTATCGCGATTCCTCGAAGGGGTTTCTTTGTGCGTTATTTTTCAAAACAGGAAATGATACGCATCTTTGAACTCCGGGAGGTTTTGGAGGGTTTGGCGGCTCGGAGGGCCTCCCTTCACATTTCCGACGACCAGATTCATCAACTTCAGTCTTTTTTCAAAGGCCTGAAAGTAACCAACCACCCGAAGAGTGTGGAAAAATATGCTGAGGAGGACCGGCGTTTTCATAATTTTCTGATTGAAATCGGGGGCGATGAGCTCCTGTCCAGTATCCTGGAAACGTACAGTATTGTTACCTCTAGTTACCTGGGTGGATTCCGGGGAGGGCTCGTGAGGCCGCCCCAAGAAACCCTTCCCGAACATCTGGCAATGATCGAGGCCATAGCCCACAAGGAACCTGAAAAAGCGGAGCAAGCGGCCCGTCTCCACCTGAGACGGTCAAGAGAAAAATTGAAGAAGGATGTCGAAGCAGAGGAGCATGGCCACTCTCAACAGGACCGGGGCTAAGCGACGAATCAGGAGGGTCCCCGGAAGGAGGTGAAATGGAAATCAAGCAAGCGATCATCACAGGATTCATGGGTAAGCTGACAGACCGTTTTTGTGAGTATCATGAGGCAAGGACGCCTGTGGAAAAGATTGCGGCGGTCGCCAGTGTCAAAGGGGCAAAGGGAGTCGAAATCGTCTATCCCTACGAATGCCAGGACGTGGAGGGGGTGAAGAAAGCCCTTAAGAGGTATCACCTTGGTGTGGCCGCCGTAAACGTCAACATCAAGGGAGAGCCTGAATTTGTCAACGGGTCTTCCAGTGTCAATTCAAAAAAATTGCGGGACCAGGCGGTTCGGTTCATCTGTGAAGGCCTGGA
>DATIGG010000164.1:0-10688 GCA_035454825.1 Thermodesulfobacteriota bacterium
TCCTTTCTCTTCTTCCTCGTCTGTCATCTCATAGATTAAACATAATCACTTCCTTCGTTGTTTACAAAGACGAGAGGCGTTCAGTATGCCGTTAACAAACAGGAATGAGTAACGAGACCTCCGCTTGCCCATCTTCCTTCCATCATGGGTTCATCGGATGAAACCTCTTGCATTCTATTGTAATAGGGCTCCTCCGCAGGACGATCCGGCGCCGGCAGCGCAGCCAAAGCAGTGTTCCCCGGTGACAATTCTGCGTTTCACCAGGTCCTCTATCCTGAAGAATCGGATGTGATCTGGAGCTCCGTGATTGACCGGAAGCCCCAGGGCCAGATTGAAATCGCAGTCGTATAAGGTACCATCCCAACCGATACTGATCTGGTGACGGCACATCAGGCCCTCCATGGTTTGGGGATTAAACGATTCCTGAAGGAGTTGCAGATATTCTTTTTCTTCATTCTTTCGATCGAGTTCCATTCGGAATCGTCCCAGAGGCATATTGGTGATGGTGAGAAGAGAAGTAAAGGTGATGCCGAAACGCGTTCCCAATTCTCGTCTGTAGTCTTCTTCAAGGCCGAGTTGGGGAGGCGGTAAAAAAGGACCTCCGGGATTGTAGACAAGATTAAGGGACAGGTCAGGATCAAACCCGTATCCAAGGGCGTTCAAGCCCTGAATCGCTTTGACGCTCTTCTCGAAGACTCCTTCGCCCCGCTGGGCCCGAACATTCTCCTCAAGATAGCAGGGCAAGGAGGCAACCAGTCGAACCCGGTTCTCACGGAAAAACTCTGGCATTTCCTCCAATCCGGGCTCAGAGAGTACGGTCAGATTTGTCCGTACCTGGACCTCATGCCCCTGGCTGCGAAGGGCCGAAACAAAACGGGAGAAATGGGGATTGAGCTCCGGCGCCCCACCTGTAAGATCGACGAGCCGACAGCCAACACCGGGGGCTACCTCAAGGACCCGTTCCATCAGAGGCCAATCCATCCTCTCTGTTCGTTCAGGGGATGCTTCAAGGTGACAGTGATAACATTGTTGGTTACACCGGAGTCCGAGATTCACCTGAAGAATTTCAATCGTCTGGCTGAACAATCCACTGCCTCCTGTAGTTTCTCCGATCTGTTTCTCGAAATCGCTCATCGCTATTCCTCCTGTCCAACTTTTATCGGGCCATCCTCGAAGTCCATGAACCCATTGCCACACAAAGGGAAAGAAAATCGCTTGGGTTTTTTTAGACTGCCGGCCAATTCTTTGTATCAGATTTATCGAATTATAGCATATCAAAACTGCCTTTTAGGTTCAACCCTAATCTCGCCCTTCCAGTAATCCTCAGTTATTGTTGGAGATCTATCTGAAGGACCCAGGTGATGACGAAGGAAAACCAAACCCGTTTCATGAATCCTCGCTGTCTTCGGACTTACCGTGTCCATGTCAGCCACCCACTAAAGAGTCTCTTAATGAATGGAGTGAGCCGGGTGCGATTATAAGCATCGGCCACCAGCCTGATGGCATCAGACTGGGTCGGATAGGGATGAATGACCTGGGTAAAGGTCTTGAGTCCGATCTTCCCCACCATTGCCAGGGTGATTTCACTGATCATATCCCCTGCATGGCGGGCTACAATCGTTGCACCCAAGATCTCATCGGTACCCTTCTTGACATGGACCTTCACAAACCCTTCCTGCTCGCCGTCCAGGATCGCCCGGTCAACCTTGCCCAAGGGCTGGATGAACGTGTCTGCATCGATACCTCTTTCCTTGGCATCCCCTTCGTACAATCCAACATGGGCAATTTCCGGATCGGTATAGGTGCACCAGGGAATCGTCAGAGCACTGAATTTCTTTCTTCCTCGAAAAAGTGCATTCTGTATGACGATCCTTGCCGCTGCATCGGCTGTATGGGTAAATTTGTATTTGAGAGAGATATCTCCAGCGGCATAGATGGATGGATTGGTCGTCTGTAAATAATCGTTCACTATGATCCCTTCTCTCCCGTCATATTTCACACCCGTTGCCTCCAGGTTCAAGCCCTCCACGTTGGGCACCCGGCCTATGCCCACCAGGACCTCGTCCACCGATGTCTCCTCTTCCCTGCCCTGGCATTCGAAGTGGATCACTTTATCGTTGTCTCTTTTTTCGACCCGCCTGGTCTTGCACCCAAGTATGAGTCGGATTCCCTCCTGGACAAAGGCACTCTGGACAATTTCTGCTGCGTCGCTGTCCTCACGGTTCAGTAGATGGCCTGCATTATGAAAAAGGATGACTTCGGACCCCAGGCGGCGGAACGCCTGTGCTAACTCGCAACCAATCGGCCCTCCACCTAATACCGCCAGACGCCGGGGCCGCTCCGTCAGGGAGAAGACAGTCTCATTGGTCAGAAAGCCAGCTTCAGCCAACCCGTCGATTCCAGGCTCCACCGGACGGGACCCTGTAGCGATCACGGCCTTTTTGAATCGCAAGGTCCTTCCATCGACCTCGACCGTATCAGGACCTGAAAAGTGCCCCTCCCCAAGAAACACATCCACCCCTATCTCCTGGAACCTCCTGGCCGAATCGTGATGACTGATCTCGGCACGGAGCCGCCTCATTCGTTCCATAACGGATGAAAAATCGACCTCCGTTTTCCAGTTGACTCCAAGGCCGTAGAGGCGAGCATCGTGAATGTCAGCGCGGACCCTGGCGGAACGGATAATCGCTTTAGACGGCACACAACCCACATTGAGGCAATCCCCTCCAAGGAAATGCCGTTCTATAAGGGCGGCCTTCGCTCCTAATCCTGCCGCGCCTGCTGCCGTCACCAGTCCGGCTGTGCCTGCTCCGATCACCACAAGGTTGTAACGGGATACAGGTGTGGGATTTTGCCAGTCCTTTGGATGAACATTGGATACCAATTCGAGGTTGTACTTATCTTTGGGATGGATTGACACTCTTTCGTCCATCAAATTCCTTCCTTTCTACCCGGTGATCAGATGATCAAGAAACAGGTAATGGTTCTACTAAACATTTATTTTGAGACTGGCAGGAAAGTAAATACAGTGAATCAAGTATTTTCCGGAGGAAAATGCTGTATTCTTAGGCAAGCCCTATGGATCAATGAGTAACACAATCGTATTTTGCGGAGATTCTGTCCCGAGTTACGCATTCCACCACAGCCAAGGCCGTGGTCTCCTGCGTAGGACCATACATGTATTCCCCGGAACCATCACCTCCACCTTTTATCTTAAACCAGAAGCAGGATGGAGGCCGAAGGAAAAAAGGGAATAAATGGTCTTGACAGGTTACCCAAATTAGGTTAAAAGTTGCTCGACTATTTTGAAAGTTGGATGTGGACGTGAGCGATATTTTCGGATTCAGGAGAAATCTCTGGTGGTGCTGGGAAAAAATCGAGGAGGAGGTCTGCCCGGTGCCATCATAAAGAGTTAACTGCAGATAAAGGCCATGGGCGGCGTCCCTGTCTCCCATGGCTTTTTTTGTCTCTTCTCGGAGAGACGGCGTTCAAAAGGCTATGGAGACCCCATAGCCTTTTTTGTTCAATAAACTGACCGTCGAGCAATGGTTTGCTGAATATCGAATGTTCAAAACATCCCCAAGAAAGGAAAGGAGGAACAAAATCATGATCAGAGAGGCTATTACCAAGGTCGTTCGTGGAAGGCACTTGACAGAAGTTGAGATGGAAAGGACCATGGATGAAATCATGTCCGGGACAACCACGCCTGCCCAGATTGGCGCCTTCGCCACTGCCCTTCGGCTGAAGGGCGAAACAGTGGAAGAGATAACGGGTGCTACCAGGGCGATGCGAGAAAAGAGCATTAAGATTAATCTGGATAACCATCTGGTCAATCTGGATCGGGATGAGATCAATGTTGAAGAGGAAACCATCCTCGATACCTGCGGCACGGGGGGAGGCACAAGCACCTTTAACGTCTCCACAGCCTGTGCATTCGTGGCCGCAGGAGCCGGAGTGAATGTGGCCAAGCATGGCAATCGAGCCGTTTCCAGCCTGTGCGGAAGCGCAGATGTGATTGAAAGCCTCGGCGTGAAATTGGAGATCTCCAGTTCGGAGGTGGAACGATGCATCAAGGAAATAGGCATAGGGTTTCTCTATGCCCCCATTTTCCATGGGACCCTGAGATACACTGCGGGTCCACGGCAGGAAATAGGGATACGGACCATCTTTAACCTCCTGGGTCCCCTGACGAACCCGGCAGAGGCTTCTGCCCAGGTGATCGGGGTTTATGACCCGGCGCTGACAGAGAAGATCGCCAGTGTTCTGAATCGGCTCGGAACAAGGGAGGCCTTTGTGGTGTGTGGAGAAGGGACATTGGACGAAATCAGCATCTGCGGTTCCACCCGCATTTCTCATCTGAAGAACGGGGAGGTAAGGACCTTTGACCTGACACCCGAAGAAGTTGGATTAAAGCGGGCAGCCCCGGAGTCAATAAAGGGAGGAAATGCCCTTGAGAACGCCCAGATTATTCATGAGATCTTAGATGGCCACCCGGGCCCAAAGAGGGATATCGTCCTCCTCAATTCAGCAGCCGCCTTTATCGCAACGGGTCTTGACAGTTGTTTCAAAGAGGGAATTGAGCGAGCAGAGATGTCCATTGATTCCGGCCAGGCGAAAGAGAAGCTCCAACAGCTGATTGCCTTTACAAAACAATGCCGTCCCTTTGTCCGTAAAGAGCTATGAGAAGATTCGTAGCAGCAAGCCATTCGAGGCATCGAAGATCTTTTCCATATGGCCTCGCATAAGATCAATCGCAGGAGATGATCAAGACCTTGGAGACAAAGTTCTTCAGACAAACAGATGGGAGCAAATAGATACAGTACTTCTTTACCGTCTGGACTCCCTCCTTTGGATAGAGTCATACACCGAATTGAAGACTCTGAATCGCCTCAACCTTGCGGTCGTCGGAGCTGTGCAAGTTCGCCTCCTAAATTCCAAGCGCTCCCCCATTCTCCTGTCTTCTTTTCCCCTTCCCCTTTCCCCAATATCCCAACTCTACGGACGTCTCTTGTTGACTTTCCTTATGGCGGAATTCCAAATGGAGATGACTCCATGTTTACTTGCTCTGACCAAAGTTGTATACTTGGATTCAAGAGGAATCTGATCTTGCAATACAATTTTGAATGGGACCCGTACAAAGCCAAGCAGAATCTTCGCAAGCACAAGGTCAGTTTTGAACGAGCGGCGGAAGTTTTCTTAGATCCCTTGGCTATCTCTATTTATGATGAACAACATAGTTCGGATGAGAATCGTTGGATTACCATTGGAAAAGAGCAAACCAATCTTGTCCTGGTCGTCATTCATACTTTTGACGAAAAAAACCTTGATAACTGCAAAATTCGCTTTGATCTCCGCCAGAAAGGCAACAAAGAAGGAGATCAAACAATACCAGGGTAATGAACCATGAAAAAAGAATACGATTTCTCCAAAGGAGAGAGGGGTAAATTCTTTCGGCCAGGAGCTAAACTTAACCTGCCGGTCTATTTAGAACCGGATTTGCGCGATTATTTCCCTGACGCGGAGTCGGTAAATAGGGCTCTGCGTTGTTTGCTACCCCTGTTATCTTCTAAAAAAGCTGGGCAATCTTTGAAAAAGAATTGATGTCACCCGCACGCGGAAAGGATTAGTTTCCAACTCGCTAATCCCTTGAAACAAACCGTTATCTTCCATGGATTAATAGCCGACCCTATAAATCCGAATAAAGGTGCAAAGAGTGGGGACGTAAAAAATTCCTGAAAGAGTTTTTTCCGATCTTCCTCTTTGATGCCATATCCATTATCCTCAATCTCCTTTATCACGGCCTCTTTGTTACCCATTTCGCAGCTCCCTGAATATCGGATGAGAAGCTCTTGCCTCATGAGACATCATCTGAAATATCTGCCAGGGACCATTTTATTATTACCACAATTTGTGTAAGGTTGCACGTCAAACCCAGGTTGGCGATTCAACTTGACAAGTTTATCACATTTCTGAAGACCGAGGTCAAAACGAGCGATGGACAACAAGACTGGCAGGAAAATTGATCAAAAATTCTCTTGAATGAAGAGAAACTGAAAAGAATCGCTCAGGTGCTGAATATCAAACTCGGGTCCTTACTATGGAAAGAGATGAAAGACAAGGCAAACATCGATGCCGGGATCATTCCGGAGGATATTCTATCTGATGAAGAGGTATTAAATTCCTTGCCTTTATTCTTCCGCACGATAAGAGGTGAAAAACCTACTCCCGAAGAGCTTGATAGGCTGATCGATATGATCAGGAAGGAATAGTCAATTAATTGGAGTATAGCGAATTCAGGTGCAGATGGATTGAGGCAAGAGGTCTTTCGGGGCAAGCAGGCAAGGGGTAAGCAAGTTCAAGGTTGTTGGTATGAACTTAAGTTTGCCAAGCCCTTCAAATGTTGAGAAAAGACCATAAATTCAGCGAGGAGACCTTTAGCACAAGTTTAAAACGAAAGGCAAATCATGGCTCAGATCCAATTTAAAGGGAAAACGTTTGTTCAGAATCATCATTTGCTGGTGAAGTACCATGAGCTTATCCCGGTCAAGAGCAAAAGCCTGACGGATAGGTAGAGTTCCTTCTTTCTGAATTCGAGTTTTTCCCTTTGGAGTTGGACTCTGACCTTAAACCGATTCTTCTTTTTGTCTCCTTTTTTCTTCCATCAGCTTCTTCCAGGATTCATATCGATCTCTCTTGAATTTGAGCCATTCTTCACGCGACCTGAGTCTTTCTCTCTTAAACTCGATCCCTTTGCTCTTTAGCTGAAGGAACGACAGGGCGTGAATTCACGAAGAGGAAATCCCGAGGAGTCCAGAAAAGATCGGATCAGTCGATAGCCAACACGAGGGCCAAAGCCCTGGTTATTTCTTGCATGGTGTTCTCAGAGAGTCTCCCCAATTGTCGGACGAACCTTGTCTGGGATAGAGAACGCACCTGAAAGGCATCTGCCGCTGACGGCTTGTCTAACCCGTTCTCGGCATCGGGAGGCAAAGGGACCATCCATGGGGCCACAGCATAACGATCTTTCCATTCGGTGATCGGTACGATTACTTTCAGAGGCAAAATCCCTACGGCATCGTCATTCACAATAACGGCAGGTCGGGTCTTTTTGATTTCGGCCCCCATAGTCGGGTCCAAGTTGATCAGCCAAACTTCACCCCTGCGCATGAAAATCCTCGCCGTCAAGCGCAGTAAAGCTCGTCAGTTCACGATCTGTCTCATAATCCTTGAGCAACGCATCAGCTCCTTTAGACAGAAGTCTTTTCCGGTCCTCCGGGGTCAAAGGGCCTACCCTCGGGGTTAATTCATCCCGGAGCAAATGGATCGCAGCATCGATCACCTCAAGGCGCTCTTTCAGCGAGAGCTTCTTGATCTGTTCCAGAATTTCAGTGTGGGCCATAAAAAACCTCCCTCCTTGCGTATTCCTCCCCGCTTCGTTTCAATATATAAGAATCTGGACCCGTTTGCAATGGATGGTTGGGGTTCAAATTATGCATAACGGAAGGCGAGAGAGGTCAAGGAACTGGGCGAACTCGGTCCTGAGATGAAAGACAAGGTATTACGATTTGAGGTCCTTTCCGAAGACGAATGGGAAGCAAAGCTGAATGAGATATTGGCGAGTAGCGACACATGAAGATATGTTTTTTCCGCACTCCCGAGTATCAGAACCCGTGCAGAAAAACACAGGAACCCCGAGAAGCCCCCTGCCCTATTGAAATGATTGGTGCCTAGGGCCGGATTTGAACCGGCACGGGGTGGAAGCCCCGAGGGATTTTAAGTCCCTTGCGTCTACCAATTCCGCCACCCAGGCATTGACCGCGATCTGTTCGCCCTGAATCGTGTTCGAGTAAACCTATAATTATACCCTTGCCCCAATTTTGTCAATATGTCTTTACATCATGCTTCGTTACAGCGTTAGAAGCCGATCGCCTCTGCCGAAACGCAGTGATGGAGTACTGAATGCTGCAATGACCGCTGGGAGGGTTGTCTCACCGTTCAACTTGTGTTAGAAATTTAACACGCAAATGGAACGACCCCTCACCCTGCCCCCTCTCCCCTGCCTTCGTCCCGCAGAGCGGGAGTTCGCGCAGGCAGGCACAAGGGGGAGAGGGGAAATAATTTTTTGCCAAAGAGGGGCAAATGGGGAAGGAGGATGAAATCATGCGATCAGATCAAATGAAGAAAGGACTGGAGAGGGCACCCCACCGGTCCCTGTTCAAGGCCCTTGGACTTACGGATGAAGAGATCAACCGGCCCATGATTGGAATAGCCAATTCAGCCAATGAGGTGATTCCCGGTCATCTCCATCTCCATCAACTCTCCGAGGGCGTCAAGGCTGGAATTCGGATGGCAGGAGGAACCCCTCTCGAATTCTTCACCATCGGTATCTGTGACGGAATCGCCATGGGCCATGAAGGCATGAAATATTCCCTCAGCTCACGGGAGTTAATTGCCGATTCAATCGAATCGATGGCCATGGCCTACCCTTATGACGGCTTGGTCCTCATCCCCAACTGCGACAAAATCATCCCGGGGATGATGATGGCAGCGGCCCGTATCGATATCCCAACGGTTCTCATCAGCGGGGGCCCTATGCTGGCCGGCGAGTATAAGGGGAGAGAAATCGATCTGATTACTGTTTTCGAATCGATCGGCAAAGTGAGGACAGGAGAGATGACCGAAGGGGAGCTCTGTGAGGTAGAGACTTGCGCCTGTCCGGGTGTGGGCTCCTGTGCCGGCATGTTTACGGCCAATTCGATGAACTGCCTCTCTGAAGCCCTTGGCCTGGCCCTTCCCTATAACGGCACAATCCCTGCGGTTTATGCCGAACGGCTCCGCCTGGCGAAACAGGCGGGAATTCAGATCATGACACTGGTCAAGAAAGACATCCGGCCTTCGCAGATCCTGACCCGGAAGGCCTTCGAAAACGCTATCACTGTTGACATGGCCTTCGGAGGGTCGACCAATACCTCACTCCACCTCCCTGCCATCGCCAGGGAGGCGGGGTTGGACCTTTCTTTGAAGACCTTTGACAGAATCAGTGAAAAGACCCCTCACCTCTGCAACATGTCACCCGGTGGTCCCCATCATATCCAGGATCTTCACAACGCAGGCGGAATACCGGCCCTGATGGCTGAGTTGGGCCGTCGCAGCCTTCTCCACCCTGATTCCATCACGGTGACAGGAAAGACCGTTGATCAGAATTTGAAAGGAAAGAATGTCCTTAACCCGAACGTGATCCGTCCTCTCGAAAACCCCTATCATGTTACCGGAGGCCTGGCTGTCCTTTACGGGAATCTGGCCCCTCAAGGGGCTGTGGTGAAACGGTCGGCAGTGGATGAGGCGATGCTCAGGCATCGGGGATCTGCCAGGGTCTTCAATTCTGAGGAAGCTGCCATGAAGGCCATCCTTGATCGGAAGATTAAGAAGGGCGATGTCGTGGTGATCCGGTATGAAGGCCCAAAGGGCGGCCCGGGCATGAGGGAGATGCTTGCCCCAACCTCGGCCATTGTTGGAGTGGGAAGAGACG
The DNA here is from genome assembly GCA_035454825.1 of Thermodesulfobacteriota bacterium. Taxonomy (GTDB): domain Bacteria; phylum Desulfobacterota; class BSN033; order BSN033; family UBA1163; genus DATIGG01. Next base: position 9,530 of record DATIGG010000164.1, read on the forward strand.
GTGATGTGGCCCTGCTCACAGACGGCCGGTTCTCAGGTGGAAGCAAGGGTGCAGCCATCGGCCATATCTCTCCGGAGGCGGCTGAAGGTGGTCCGATTGCAATCGTTAAAGAAGGGGATCAGATTGAGATCGACATCCCTGGAAAGAAACTGAATCTGCTCATTCCTGACAGGGAGCTGAAGAAACGGTTGTCCCAGTGGAAACCGCTGAAAAAGAAGCTCAAGGGCTACCTGAAAAGGTATGCAAGGATGGTCCAGTCGGCACATACGGGTGCTATGTTTGAGTGAATGCGGAACTCGGAATGCGGAATGCAGAATGAAAACCCAGAACCCGGGAGGATGGATGTGGTACAGGGTGATCTCAAGAACAGGACGAAGAGGTTTGCATTGGAGATAATTAAGCTTGTCCAGACCCTGCCAAGGGGCCGGACAGCAGAAGTGCTTACCAGACAATTGTTACGGGCGGGTACGTCGGCAGGAGCCAACTATCGATCTGCATGCAGAGCCCGATCAATTGCGGACTTTATTTCCAAAATGGGTATCGTGGAAGAAGAACTTGATGAGACCATTTATTGGATGGAACTTCTGGTAGAATCTGGAATTTTGAAATTCACGACGGTTGAGCTCTTGGTTAAAGAAGCCGATGAGCTTCTGTCAATCACCGTTGCATCAATAAACACCGCAAAGCGTAGAACGAGATAATTCACATTTGGGGTTGAATTGATTCCGCAATCCGCATTCCGTAATCCGCATTTCCCCAAATGACTATCCTGCTAATTCTTTTTTAGCACTGGTACGGCATAGGGACCTTCGCGGACGAAGGCCAGGGTAGGTTTCATCCCCTTTTCAAGGTAACGATAGAGGGCGTAGCGGATAGCATTCTGGACCATCTCCTGAGCCGTTTCAAGAGAGGGCCTCTTCTTTATTCTCTTTAAAAAATCGAGACCGCACTGACCGGGAAGGAGGCAATGATCTTCTCCCGGAATTTCAAGAGTACAGTAGATCAGCCCCTCTTCTCCCACTTTTCGCAATACCCTGCCCCACATCTCCACTTCCCACTGGTCCTTTGTGAAATGCCAGGCCGGATTTTCGATGATCTTCAGGTAGCCCTCGATGCCCTGAAGCTTCATCAGATGCAATAAGCTCTTGTATTCCTTTCC
>DATIGG010000165.1:0-3114 GCA_035454825.1 Thermodesulfobacteriota bacterium
TCCAAGGAGTGAGCCCAGAGCAAAGGTTAACATAAAGACGAGATCGATATTGACCCCCATGGCATAGGCTGCTTCAAAGTCCTGAGCCGTGGCCCGGATGGTTCGCCCTATTTTGGTTTGATAGATGAGAATTCGAATAAAGGCCAGGAGAATGAAGGTGACTGCCAGGACAATCACCTGGGTATAAGAAATATAAATCCCAAGGATCTGAAAATCTCCATATTTTAAGCCGGGAATGGATTGGGTTTCCGGTCCCCATATGAATTGGGCCAGATTGATGAGAACAATGGAGAAACCGATTGTGATGAGCAAAGAGGATTGGTGGGGAGCCCTCCGCAAAAAATGGAAAGCAACCCGTTCGATCAGGATTCCCAGGAGGCCGCTGCATAGAATGGCGGCGAGGATGGCCAGCCAAAGAGAACCCTGGAGATATCTCATGGCGGTATAGCCGATGAAGGCTCCAGCCATGAAGACCTCGCCATGGGCGAAAGTGACGAGCCTAAGAGTTCCAAAGATAATCGTGAAACCCAGGGCAATGAGGGCGTATATACCCCCTTGGGTAATCCCATTGACGATCTGTTCGAATAGCAAATGAGATGCCTTCTAATAGCGAGGATTTTTTATAGCAGAGAAGCCCCGCTCTTTGAGCGGGGCCTGCTGGTTTTCTTCTTCAAATCTGGAATCCAAAATCTGAAATCTGAATTACGCTTGGGTCAGGGTTTGTATACCGTCCATTTCCCGTTCTTGACCATGATCTTTCCGTATTCCTTCACCACGTCTCCGCCGACGAAGGTGGCAGCGCCCGTAGCCCCAGGAAAATTCTTGAGGGAGGCGATGACGTCCCTCATTCTTACCTTGTCAAGGTCGGCAGTCTTCATGGCGTAGATCAGGATATTCATCGAATCATAGGCAAGGGCCGCGAAATTGTTGGGTTCCTTCTTCTGTTTTTCGAAAAAGGCCTTCGCAAAATTCTTCACCTCGGGCCGGTCAAATTCGGGGAAAAAGAGGGCGTTGGCAAGGATTCCCTCAACAGCATCTCCGGCCAGCTCAATCAGTTTTGGAGAAAAGATAGCCGTGCAACCCATATTGACGGGCTGGAAGTGCATCTTCTTCATCTGAGTTGTGATGAGGGCTGTTTCTGCGTACATGGAGCCAAGATAAAGCAATTCAGGATTTGTATTTTTGATCTTGGTCAGAATGGCGGTATAGTCCTTTTCACCCGGCAGGAAAGCCTCCTGGGCCAAGACTTCCGCACCCAAAGACTTCGCGGTATCGACAAAGTATTTATTGGTTGAGATTCCCCAATCATTCTTGATGTAGATCGTAGCCACTCTCTTTTTCCCAAGATCCTTCACTGCCCATTTTGCGAGGAATGGCGCCTCGTATTCCTGTGTGGGCGTGTTCCGGAACATAAATTTACCAAGCTTGGTGAATTCAGGGTGAGAGGAAGAGGGTGAGATCTGGACCATTTTAGCACTTTCATAAATAGGTGCAGCGGACATCGCACAGGAGCTCGTAAAATCACCGATTACAGCAATGATCTTGGGGTTGGCGACAAATTTTTGGGCCACCAGGGCTGCTTCTTTAGGATCAGCCCGACTGTCCCCGATCACGATTTCGACCATTCGGCCCTTGATCCCTCCTGCTTTGTTTACCTCATCAATCGCGACTTCCATTCCCTGTTTGAAAAACATCCCATACTCTGCGTAATCCCCGGTCATGGGAGCCATCAAGCCGACAGGGATGGGGTCTGCCCCGTAGGATTGAGTCACCTGAAGAGGAAGGGCCAGAAACAACAGAGGGATGACGATGCTTAACAGATAGGACTGCTTCATAGAATATCCTCCTTTCTTTTAGTAAAGAATTCTGATTCATCATCGTAATTAGAATCAAAGGAATTTGTCAAGTAAATCCACGATCCGAAAAAATAGATATTACCGTCCGTTGATGGTCCGCTAAGTTGTGAAGGTGAATGAAAGACAAAAGGTGTAAACAATTGTCAAATGGTGACAAAAATTTGACATATTGTGTTGCCGGGAAAATATCCACATCATGAAATCCCTGTATTATTAAAAAGTTATATAGATTCATAGATTTGGCATTAAAGATGCACTTCTGCCATACATCGGAAAAGGTATTAATGCTGCGAAAGATATCTTCAAAACGAATCAGGATTTGGCCGGACAACCTGAAATGACCTCAATGGAAGATAGTCTGCTCGAGCCAGAAGAACAACCTTTTGTCTCCCTTCAAAATGAAGTGGGTGCCTCAACCCATCTTTTTCTTCTTTCCTTTCTCACAGAATTGATCCCTTGTATCAAGAACCAGCTCGGGGCCATCAAGATTTTAACCTCTTCCTCTGGAGATCGATGTGAGGGGCCGGAACTTAGAAAATCTTTACAACAGGGTGTCGCTGAAAAAATCAGGCAGATCGATTCGGTGCTTAATAGTCTTTTGAATTACGTCAATATCAATACTCCCGTGATCAAAACAAATACCCTTCATTTCCTCCTTGAAGAGGTTTTGGAAGCCAATGCAAAACAACTTCACGAGAAGAATATCCGGGTGATTAAAAAGAGCCAAAAGGACCTTCCCGAAACCTATATCCATGATGAACAGGTAAGGTTTATCCTGAATTCGATTCTTCAGTACGCGATCCTTTCCACCCCCTTGGATGGGAGCATTGGATTTTTGTTTCGATCTCCAAACCTCCCAAAAGGCGAAGACAATCAGAAGAGAACCTTTGCGGAGAACCCTGAGGGGACCGTTGAAGTCATCATCATATTCACAGGCAATCAAAAACCGATTCGATCTTCCGAACTCCCCCCGTCCACTCAGGCTCAAAAGGAAGAGGTCACTGAACTGATCTTGCAGTTAGTTGAGGAAATTCTTAGAAAGAACGATGGATGGATGAAATGGGAAGTGGATGAAAGAAGGTCGAGATCCTTGATCCGTCTGAGATTTCCCATTGAGAGAAGGAAAGTGATTTACTATGAACGGATCAATATGTGAGAAATAGGGGTGAGAGGAACCAAGGAGAGGAGAGGTTCCCATCGATTGGAAGAGTCGAATGAAACGATCCCATGGTTTTAGAGAGCGACGGCGATTTCCAAG
>DATIGG010000166.1:0-10726 GCA_035454825.1 Thermodesulfobacteriota bacterium
AAAGCCGGATAGAGATCCGCCTTGGCTACACCGATTTGGGCTGATTGAGCTGCTGCCTGATACTCAGCACCCCGGATATCCGGTCGCCTGCGAAGGAGATCGGCAGGGATGCCTACCACTACTCGAGGTGGAGAGACAGGGATCTCCGAAGCACCTTCAAGGATATCCGCCAGATCGCTCGGCGGCAGACCCAGTAAAACGCTGAGTCCATTCTTGACCTGCCGCAGTTGGGTTTCAAGGGCAGGAATGGAAGCCAGGGTATTGTTGAGAACCGTTTTGGCCTGCTCGACATCCAATTCCGAAGTGGTTCCGTATTGAAGACGAGCCTCGGCGATTTTCAGACTCTCTTTTTGTGTTTCCACGTTTTGATGGGCAATGTCGATCCGCTTTTGGAGGGTTCTGATCAGGATGTAAGAATTGGCAACATCTGCAGTAAGACTCACCAGGACATTGTCATAGTCAGCGGTCGTCGCCAGTAAACTTGCATCGGCTGACTCTATGGCCCGCCTGAACTTTCCCCAGAAGTCGAGTTCCCAGCTTGCATGTACCCCGATTTGGGATTCAGAATAGCTGAGCTGGGAGCCTGCTTGGGGGGAATGTTTGCTCGTCCGGTTGTACTGCAAGGAGCCGAAGGCCTGCTGGGTTTGAGGGAAAAACCCTCCAACGGCAATGCCGAGCAGGGCTCGGGCTTCGAGCACCCGAAGACCAGCAATCTTGAGAGACAGGTTCTCGCGGTAAGCCCGGTCAATGAGTCGATCCAGGATAGGATCATTGAATGCCCGCCACCAGTTTCGGTAATCCGCAGACTCATTGCTTATTCTTCTGTCTCCCACTTCCATCCAGTTCGGCGATACGGTGGCCTTGGGTCGAATGAAGTCCGGCCCGACCTTAAAACATCCTGTGAGGAGAAGGATGCAGCCGAAGATGACAAGAGTAAAGTTACTAATCCGTCCATAGTTGTATGGACATTGAGAACCAACCGTTCGTGCTGAGCCTGTCGAAGCATGAACGGCGCAGCAATCGCCCTTCAACAAGCTCAGGGTGAACGGTAAAAGATGTGTCTTCTCAATTATGGACTTCTTGGTACTTCCCATCATTCCAGTATTCCAGTGTTCCAGTATCTTCTTGTCTTCTCAGTCCGGGCATGCTGCACCCTTTTCGACCCAGTCGGTCATTTGCTTCATGAATGTGTCATAAGGGATGGATACGGGAGTCCGACCTTCCCCTGGATTCCATCCCCATAAAACGAGAGATGGCCGAAGGTGTTCAAGTATTTCCTTTGGTGTTCTGTTTCCGTTCTGGGCTGGGTCCTTGAGCTGCAAGCAGAGATCTCTGGGTGTCTTCTTTTCAAAGACCATCGGAGTATCCTCAGGCGGGAGATGCCAGTCAGGATCACCCGGCGGCATGTGGGCACCGGGTTGGTTTGCGGTTTGATGACAGTTACTGCACCGCATCGCAGCCTTCCCCATACCGTCCTTCCCGCGCTTCACATTCATGGCGTGGGGCCGACTCTCATCTCCCTGGAGTGGAGCATCACCAGCCGGGTGGCAATTCACGCACCTCGCATGCAAGAACACAGGCAAGGCCGCAAGAAAGGCCCTGGCAGAAGCAGCATGGTCCGGAGTTGTCTGCGCGTACCCAATGCGGTGCGCATATGCCATGGCAATAAGAACAGAAGAAATTGCGATGAATAGGAGAACTCCTTTTAATCGCGTTTGTTTATTACCTTTTTGTTCCATAATGGCCCCTCCTTTGTGTTTTCTAACTCCACCCTGCCTCCCCTTAAACTGAGGGGAGGTTAGGAGGGGTTATGTAAGGCCACTTGTATTTCATGCTGTAACCCGTCGAGCCGCTTTTTTTCATATCTCATTCACCACTTTTCATAAACTTTTTGACCATATCGTCATGGCGGCCTTTCTTTAAATGTTGAAGACAGAGTCCCTGGAAATCAGGTCTTTTTCAATTGAACAGGATCAATTGGTAGGCGCCTAATCCGTTTACCTGAGACTGCGAAGATCGCATTCGTTACCGCAGGTGCGATAGGAGGGACACCAGGTTCTCCCACGCCGCCGGAGGCTTCAGTGCTTGGGACAATATGGACTTCAACCAAGGGCATTTCGTTCATGCGCAGGACAGGATAGTCATGGAAATTGCTCTGTTCCACCCGGCCGTTCTTGAAACTGATTGCGCCGTGGAGCGCAGCGGAGAGACCGAATACAATGCCAGACTCCATCTGTGCTTTGATCGTAGAAGGATTCACCACCTTGCCACAGTCGATGGCGCAAACCACCCGATGAACGCGTACTTCTCCGGCAGGGTTAACTGAGACTTCAGCCACCTGGGCAACGAAGCTGCCGAAGGACTCGTGTACTGCAATACCCCGCGCCCGGCCTGAGGGCAGCTTCGTTCCCCAGCCAGCCTTTCTTGCTGCAAGTTGAAGCACACCCCGGTGGCGCGGATGTTTTGCAAAGAGCTTGCGGCGAAATTCATAGGGGTCTTTACCTGCGCTATGCGCAACCTCATCTATAAAACTCTCAACCACAAAGGCAGTGTGAGAATGGCCCACCGAGCGCCACCACAGGACCGGGACACCGGTTCTCGGGGAATGGAGATCGATGAGAACATTCGGGATAGCATAAGGAATGTCCTTGGCTCCTTCCACGGAGGTTATGTCTATGCCGTCCTTTATCATCGCCTCGAAGAGGGTGCCTGCCATGATCGACTGACCCACAATCCTATGCCGCCAGGCAACGAGCTTCCCTTCTCTGTCCAGTCCTGCGCTTAGACGGTCGTACCACATCGGACGATAATAGCCACCTTTCACGTCGTCCTCCCGGGTCCAGACCACCTTCACAGGCTTTTTTACTTCTTTGGCAATCTGCACTGCTTCTATGACGAAATCGGATTGGGGGTTCGCTCGACGTCCAAAACCACCTCCTAAAAATGTCGTATGGATTTTTACGTCCTCAGGCTTGAGCCCTGTGGCACGCGCCGCAGCATCCCGATCGACAGTCTGGAACTGAGTGCCGGCCCAGATTTCACAACGGTTGGCATTCACGTCCGCGAGACAGTTCAAGGGCTCCATCATGGCATGGGCAAGGTAGGGAACCTCATAGTCTGAATGGATCTGTTTGGAGGCTGAAGATAGGGCCTTTTCAGGATCTCCTTCTTTCCGGGCGATGATCCCAGGGGTCTCAGCAAGGTCGGCGTACTCTTTACGTAATCCTTGTGTTGATAGCGTGCGGAGAGGCCCCTCGTCCCAGGCGACCTCCAGCACATCCCTGCCTTTTTTTGCAGACCAGAAGTTATCGGCTACCACGGCTACCCCTGACCCGAGCTGCACGATCTCTTTGACGCCCGGGACATTTCTTGCTTTTTCAGCATTGAAACTTTTTACCTTTCCCCCGAATACAGGAGAGCGGGCAATCACCGCGGTCAGCACGCCTGAGACCTTGGAGTCGATTCCAAACACTGCTTTCCCATTAGTCTTTTCAGGAGTATCAAGACGACGCGTCTGCTTGCCGATGATCTTGAACGCGGATGGATTCTTAAGCTTCACTTCCTTGGGTATAGGCAGGGCAGCGGCCTTCTCTGCCAGTTGGCCGTAGGTCAACTTCTTACCGCTTTTGTGAATCACTTTTCCCTTCTCAGCACGGCAGCTTGTTTTCTCCACCTTCCAGGTCTCAGCCGCGGCGGTGATCAGCATTTCACGGGCTGCCGCGCCGACTTTACGGAGCCGGTCATATTCACTCCAAACGCTGGTACTCCCGCCGGTCATCTGGATGCCAAATGTAGTATGGTTATATACTGGATCCACGGGTGCTGATTCTGCCCGCACTTTCTTCCAGTCACATTCGAGCTCCTCAGCAATAAGCATGGGAAGGGAGGTATATACGCCCTGGCCCATCTCTGACTTGTTGACAATCATGGTGACAACGTCATCTGTACCGATCCGGATGAAGGCATTTGGAGGAAAGGGCGCTGTCGATTGCACTGCGGCTTCACTCAGGGATTCACGGGAAGGAAGCGAGAACCCGAGTAACAGACCTCCTGTGACCACGGCGCCTGTCTTTAGAAACTCACGACGACTTAGATTGATGATTTCGCTCATTTTTTCACTCCTTCGGCCATCATTCGTGCTGCCCGATGAATCGCCCGGCGGATACGCTGATAGGTCCCGCATCGACAGATATTTCCCGACATGGCATCGTCGATATCGGCATCGCTCGGTTTCGGATTCTGAGCCAGAAGCGCTGCGGCTGACATAATTTGTCCCGAATGGCAGTACCCGCACTGGGGCACATCCTCAGCGATCCAGGCTTGCTGCACCGGGTGGCTGCCACTGGCGGAGAGCCCTTCGATCGTAACAATCTCTTTGCCGACGACGGAGGAAACGGGTGTAACGCAAGAACGGACTGCCTCTCCGTTCACGTGCACCGTACACGCACCACAAAGCGACATACCACAGCCGTATTTCGTGCCAGTCAAACCCAGGTTCTCCCGGATCACCCAAAGGAGTGGCGTGTCCGAGGGTACCTCCACTTCAAACTTTCTCCCGTTCACATTGAGTGAAATCATAGGCAACCTCCTGGTATAATCCCAAGGAAAGAATTGCGGATTATACCTGATTACTAAGATTATTTTAGATTGCGGAGATTAAACCATTAATCTCCTCACTTGGCCGCTTTTATTGCCGAGCAGGCAATTATTTTTGCTGACGAGTTTGTCACCCGCCAACCATGAAAATAATATGTTCCCCTCTCCCGCCGGCGGGAGAGGGTCCGGGTGAGGGTGGGACATATTGGGTTTCCCCCTCACCCCGTATTGAGTACGGAGCAGGCTCTTAATCCTCTCCCCCTGTTGGGGGCGAGGAGGTTTTTGGGGTTATTTTCAACTAATTCGAATCTTCAAATTTCTTAAATCTTCAGTGCTCGAAGCTGATCTTCTTTACCACACGGTGTGCAACCAGTTCTGTCTTTGGATCAGGCCATAAACTAACCTTTATTTCTATGTCCACGCCTCGGGTTCCTTCGGGCAGTTCCTTAACGAATCTTTCCTCTGTTCTCTTGCCGGGCTGCAAAGCAAGATCCGCGATCTAAGGCAAACGGCATTTTCATAATTCCCGGGTGCCCTCCGGGCACGGGACACTATAGACCTATCAGTAATAGGATATCCGTATTAAGTCCTGAGTGTAAATGGGGTAAATTCTGTATTCTTTAGGGAAAAGTCCTGTATTTTTGTCCTCCCAACCCCCTCCCCCTCAGAGGCCTCGGAGGGGGAGGGCAAGGGTGAGGGGGGACTTCACTTCAGGTGAAATCTGACTCCATCACGAAAATGAACGGACCATCCAATAAGATGAGTTTCTCTTGAGGATATGCAGTTCCTTTTTCTGCAACATTAAGGTTTATTGTTAGGATGGCTCTGATGGAAAGGAGGGTTCGTGGCGGGATCAATGGAAACATTAGTCTTGGGATGTATCCTCTGCTTCTCCATCTGGTTTTTTTCCGGTCATCTCCTCTTCGATGGCCTGTTCCATTTCGTCCGTATTCATGTCCATATCTTCACCAAGCTCTTTCCCCATCCGCTTCATTAACTTGGCCATGCTCTTTGGATCCTTCTCATCCAAATCACCCCATTTCGAGGGATCAGCGAGGCTCTCCATCCGGCTCTCTTCCGAGCGGATCACTCTCACTTTCGAAAGGACCCTGGACATCTTTTTGCTTTTACATCGTTTGCACTCCGGTGTCACCTTCTCATCGGTTTTAATCGTGAGAAATTCAGAGATCTTCCCACAGTCCTCACAACGGTATTCATAGATTGGCATAGGACGCTCCTCCTGTTTTCTTTCTTCGTCCTATTTTATATTTCATCGCACGCCCTTGTAAAGAGGTTTTCAGAGTAATTTTTCATGACCGGATTGTCACCCACGAACCGGGAAGATAATCTATCCCCCTCTCCCGCTGGCGCCTGCCTGCGCGAAGCCGCTTCGGCGAAGGCAGGGGAGAGGGTAGGGGTGAGGGTGGGACATTTGGGTTTTCCCCTCACCCCGTATCAAGTACGGGGCAGGCTCTTGATCCTCTCCCCAACAAATTTAATCATTTATTTTTTGGACTCTTAGTAATATAATGAACCACGTTTTCTGATGATGAATTTTCATTCATAGATCAATCCGGAGACCAAACAATGATTGCGAAAAAGGAGTATTGGCAAATCAATACAGAACGAATTGCCAATGAGATTCGGGCGGCTGCAAAGGAAGCCCGTACCGAAGAAGATCTCAAGATGCATGTGGAACCTATCTTAAGGAGATCTTTCAAAGACATTGGGATAGACATCGATATTGTCGCATACGAAAAGGCAACCGCTCTCAAGGCAAAAATGGATGCTGTCTATGGGTACCTGATCATTGAATATAAAGTACCAGGCAAACTGTCAACGGATGCGGGCCAAATTCGTTCTGGAGAAAGGGAAGCTTACCTCCTATCCGGTTTCTGTTGTCATTTGGGATAGGGTTCCAGGTGTAGGAGCAATCTCACCCGATTGGCCATTGTCCGAAGTTTTATCTAAAACCAAACGAAATGAAGTCAAAGCCCTCCCTGTTGATCCATCTAAAATCAACTCTTCATGGCAAACCGCATCCTCCGTTTCTCTAAAATTGTCTGAAAAAATGAAAGGGGAGAACCCATATAAAGCTCGTCTTGGAGCAAGGGTAGAACCCTATGGTGTTTTCTGGCTGCGCATAAAGGAAGTTCGTCCTGATGGTCTTTTGGTTGTTGAGAACATGACAGAGCGATGAAAAAGGGACATTCCTTCAACTTCGGCTGCCATTGAAAAGGATCTTGTCTACCCTGCAGTCAGCGGAGGCCACATCATCTCTTTTGGACTAAAAGGCAATTTTCATGTGTTGATTTCCCAAGACCCCCCGAAACGTCTTCCTTATCCGGAGTCCTGGATGACCACTCATGTTCCTCTGACATATGCATATTTAAGGCAGTTTAAGGATATCCTCTTATCGAGGGGGTCGAAAGTGGTTCGAGAACTTGCCCAGGAAACAGAATTTTATGCAATGTATGGAATCGGTGAGTATACTTTTGCCAAATACCGTGTCGTTTGGAAACGGATGGCCTCTAAGATGGCTGCTATAGTTCTTTCAAGACTCCGTACCCCTTTTGGGCTAAAAACAGCCGTTTCTACGGATACGACTTCTTTCTTCGCTGTTGAAGTCGAGGAAGAGGCCCATTATCTATGCGGTATCTTGAACTCAGAAGTTGTTGATGAATATATTCGAAGCTTCTCCTCTCCGGGAAGAGGTTTTGGGGCACCATCGGTAATGAGTCACCTTGCCATTCCCCAATTTAACAGCGATAATAAAATTCATATGAAGATCTCAGAACTTTCCCAAAAAGCCCATAGCCTTGTGGCCCAAGGAAAAGAGTTTGATAAATTGCTTGATGATGTGAATATGATCTCAACCTCATTGGTGGATGGCATTCTGTGATGGAAACAGAGATATTCCGTCTGGGATTATTTAGAAAGAATCTTACAGTAACTTTATTCACAGCTAAAGGTCTGGATGTCGAAACTTTTGAGTCATTTCTTGAGACGAGGTTTTACCCCCCTCTTCACGAATTTCCTGAGAGAGGTGAATACTTCCGCCGGGCAAGGGAAGGAAGATTATTGATGCTTTCCGTTTCTTCTCCCAAGGAGAAGCGGATGAAACGGCCCAATATTATAAATAGAAACTGGCTGGCCTGTATCTTATCAGATGTGGTTTTTGTTCCTTTTGCTGAAAAAAGGACTAAGACTCTCGCCTTAGCAAAACGAATTTTCTCAGCTCAAATTCCTATTTTTACGACAGACCATGAGTCCAATCGTGACCTTCATCGGCTGGGCATACCCGGTTTGACAAGAAAATCCGTGGGCGCCTACCTTGAAAGTCTGGGTGGCCATAAAGCTCAACCTGCTGACGGAGGAACCGATCAAATCAAGACACAAGAGTTGATCTCTACTCCAGAGCTTAAGTCTCCAAATTTTCTTCAGGGGAAATTGAATTTTTGATTTAAGCATCAGTAAATCCCTCACGATACATCCTTTGTACTCGGCAGATTAGGTCGCACATAAGTCCTCTCCATTCGATGTAATCCATGGCGAATAACCCTTGGACGTTCAAACTTTTGCAATTCAGACACTGGACTTCAGCCATTAGACATCAGACTTTTTTGAATGGAAAATTAACCGTTACCTCTTCCGATTTCATTTTTTCAATCTAATGTCTGAGGTCTATAGTCTTACTGTCTGAATCACGGGTTCAAATTCCAGGAGGCTTGATAGATATCAAGAACTGAGATATTATGATAAGACATAAAGGGGGTGGGAAGAGATGCTGAATCTCGAGGTCAAGACAAAGCTCAAGGGGGAAGAGGTTATCGAGGAGTTGAAGAAATTTTTTGGCAAAGGAGGCCTGGGTTTGAATTTGACCGAAGAAGGGCCCCAATGTCTTACCTTTGAGGGTGGCGGCGGCCATGTTACCGCAACCCTCTGTCCGGAAGAGGGGAAGACCCGGGTCAATCTGGTGGGCCAGGAGTGGGACTATCAGGTCAAAAAATTCGCCTCCAGTCTTCCCTGAGAGGATCTCGTAAACTGTCAGAAGGTGTGAAAAAATTGGGAACATAGGTCTCGGCCCACAAGAATGGGCGGCTTGTCGAAACCTTAGGATGCGGGTCATCAGATGTCATAGGTAACCTGCCCTTTTGGTAAATCAGGGTGATTAAGAAGACTTAGCCCATATGGTTCAATCCTGTAGGTTCCGCCCTGACGTTTCTCCAATCCGCCCATCCTCGTGGGCCGGAATGATGCCGATACGGGAAATGAGATTTTTTCACACCTTCTCAGTGTTTAGTGTCAGTGAAATCTCATACAGAAAGCAGAATCTGGGACTGAACCCGACAATTACGCCAAGCACAGACACCGACATTGAAAACTGATAAATGGGAGGAAAGAGCATGAATGAAAAAGAACGCATTAGTGCCTTGGAAGTAGCTCTCAATAATGAGCTGAGAGAGCGAGAATTCTATCTCAAAAACGCTCAGAGGACTAAAAACCCTCTCGGCAAGAATATGTTTCAGCAGATCGGGAATGAAGAGTTGGAACATTATCAGCGTCTAAAACAGCTCCATGAGAAATGGGAAAAGCAGGAGAAATGGCCTAAAACGGTTCCCCTTGCGGTAAATGATACGATCGTCAAGGATGTTTTAATGGATTTTCTCAAGAAAGTTGATGCGATGAAGGAGGGCGATACGGACGACCTGACTGCTGTCCGGACAGCCATCGAATTTGAGGCCAAGGGAGCTAAATTCTACGCTGATCTACGCGACGCCGTTTCCGACCCTAAGGAGAAGGAATTCTTTGATCTCCTCGCAAAGATCGAAAATGAGCATTACCTCTCTCTGAAGGATACGGAAGAGTATTTTATCGATCCCCAGTCATGGTACCGGAAGGCAGAGCATCACACCCTTGATGGAGCCTGATTCTTTTTCCGTGAAGAAAGAGGAAAAGACCCAATCGATGCACAAATCCACAAGAGCCATTCATGCCGGGAGCCTGAACCCTCCGGTTTACGGAGAAGTTTCTGTTCCGATTTTTCAAAGCGCCACCTTCTCCTTTCCAACCGCTCAAGAGGGGGCTTCGCGGTTTTCGGGAGAAAGTTCTGGATACATCTATACCCGTCTCAATAATCCCACAAACAATGCCCTGGAAGAGAACATCGCTATCTTGGAAAATGGATTTGCTGGAATGGCCACCGCAACAGGCATGGCCGCTGTTACCACCGTCTATCTTGCCCTGTTAGGTCGGGATGCCCATATCATTGCTACAGATTCCTTGTATAGTGCATCGAGAGTGGTGCTTGAAACAGAGCTTTCCCGGTTCGGGGTAAAATCGAGTTTTGTGGATACCTCTGATCTCCGGAATATCGAACAGGCTCTTCAGTCCAGGACACAGATGATTTACATTGAGACCCCGGCAAATCCCACGATGAAGATTACGGACATACGAAGAGCTGCAGAGATTGCCCACAGACATGGAGCATCCCTGGTAGCAGATAATACCTTTGCAAGCCCTTATCTCCAGCGGCCTCTTGAGCATGGGGCGGATGTGGTGGTCCACAGCCTGACGAAGTTGATCAACGGCCATAGCGATGTGGTGGGGGGCATGATCGTCACCAAGACGGAGACACTTTTTAGGAGGCTCAGAAAGGTCTTAAGCTTATTTGGTGGCACCATGGATCCCCATCAGGCCTGGCTTGTTTTAAGGGGTGTCCGGACCTTGCCTCTAAGGGTGGAGAGGGGCCAGGAAAATGCAATGCGACTGGCTGAGTTTCTGAAATGCCATCCCAAGGTCCTCTGGGTAAGGTATCCGGGTCTTCCGGAACACCCCCAGTATGAGATTGCCAAGAGGCAGATGGATGGTTTTGGCACCATGATCTGTTTTGGTGTGAAGGGCGGGCTGGAAGGTGGAAGAATCGTGATGAATCATGTCCGTCTCATCACCCTGGCTGTTTCATTAGGCGGGGTGGAGTCGCTGATTGAGCATCCGGCTTCCATGACCCATGCCTCCGTCCCGAAAAAAGAAAGGGAACAGGCCGGTATTCTGGATGAGCTGGTGCGACTTTCGGTCGGGTGCGAAGCTTTCGAAGATCTTCAAATAGATTTGAATCAGGCATTGAACA
>DATIGG010000167.1:0-2500 GCA_035454825.1 Thermodesulfobacteriota bacterium
CGTAAACCGTGATCCACACGCACCGATATTCAAGATTGCCGATTTCGGAATCGTAGCCGACGCGCTGTCATTCCTGCCCGCCTTTATGATGGAGGTGAAAACTCATCTTTTCCGGGAGATTTCGGATCTCTATCGCACAAAGGTTAAAAATGGCAGGGAGCAGAAGTCGGTCTCTTTCGGACAGCGGATCACAAAACTGAGGGAGGACCACAAAATGAGCGTGGTATTCCTGGCCGAGAAGACCGGGCAGTCCCCAGAGTTTATTGAGCAAGTAGAGTCAGATAGCCTGACTCCTCCGGTTTCCTTCCTGCTGCAGCTTTCGCAGGCTCTCCGGATTGACCCCAGTAACTTTTTGAC
Source organism: Thermodesulfobacteriota bacterium (assembly GCA_035454825.1). Taxonomy (GTDB): domain Bacteria; phylum Desulfobacterota; class BSN033; order BSN033; family UBA1163; genus DATIGG01. The sequence continues at coordinate 358 of DATIGG010000167.1, forward strand.
TGAGCAAGAAAAGATTCAAATTGACGGAAAGAGACAGGAGGCATTTGTAAAACGTACCCAGGACTACTCCTACCGAACCCTCACTCCGGGCGCTGCGGACAAGCATCTTCGGTCCTTTATGGTCACGATTGAACCCAAGGAATACCACAAGATGGTGGAGTATAAGCATCCGGGAGAGGAGTTCATTTTTGTATATAGAGGAGAATTGGAGCTTACTCTGGGAAGCAAAGTCTTCCATTTGAAGCAGGGAGAGACGATGCATTTTGATTCTGAAACCAAGCATAAACTCCGAAATATTTCGGATGAACAGTGCGAGCTCATCGTAACGCTCTATACCCCTTAACTGCCATGGAAAATATGAGAGATGACTTGAAAACCCAGACCATCCGAAAGATAGATCAAATGACGGACGAGATCTTCCAGACCATTCAAGAACTCGTCAGGATTCCGAGTGTGGTGGGACATGAAGGAGAAGCCCAGGAATGGATGGCTAAACTCTATCAATTCCTGGGACTACGAGTGGAAAAAGTTGTTCCTAAAAAAGAAGATCTGATGAACCATCCAGCCTACATCGAGGTTGGCATTCCCTACACCGAATCCCGTCCAAATATCGTTGGGATTTATCCTGGAACAGGTGCCGGAAAATCCATTATCCTGAATGGCCACATCGATGTGGTCTCGCCCGAACCGGTTGAGACCTGGGATGGTGGAAACCCCTGGAGCGGACGGATCGAAGGGAATCGACTCTATGGCCGCGGAGCAGCCGACATGAAGGGTGGTCTTCTCTCCAATTTTTTCGCTCTCAAGGCTCTTCTTGACCTCGGCTTGAAAGCAAAGGGGAAGATCATCCTCGAAAGTGTCATTGAAGAAGAGGCTGGAGGATCCGGCGGAACCCTGGCTCTTTTTTTAGCTGGATACAAGGCTGACGCCATGATTATTCCGGAGCCATTAGATCTCAAAATCATTACAGCCCATCCTGGAGTCAATTATTTTCGAGTCAAGGTCTATGGAAAAACAGCCCATGCAGGTCAATCCCACATGGGGATCAATGCCATTGGAAAGCTCGCCAGGATTTATGATCGCCTGACGGACTTGGATCAGGAGCGGGCTGAAAGGAACCGCGACCCCTTCTTCGAAAAATTAACTGGCCGTTCCTGCAATCTGAACATCGGAACGTTCAGGTCAGGAGACTGGCCGTCCACGGTCGCTGGCAGTGCGGTGCTTGAAGCCCGGATTTCTTACCTCCCAAAGGAAACAGAGGAGGATATAAAGAGGGAGGTAGAGGAGGCAGTTATTGAAGTCGCTGCCAAAGATGAATGGTTAATAGACCATCCACCGCACATCGAATGGTTTGGATGGCGGGCCAAACCCTGGGTGCAGGCCCCAAGTATCCCCCTAATCCAGCAGTTTAGCCAAACAGCCTCAGATGTCCTCTCCACTTCCCCGGAGATCTCTGCTACCACAGCGGGTCTTGATACCCGTTTTGGTCCATTCTTCAACACGCCTTCCTTTGTATTTGGTCCTGTCGGAGGACTCCTTCATTGCTCGAATGAATACGTTGAGCTTGACTCCGTGATCAAAACAATCAAGGTGCTATCCGCCTTCATTGTCGACTGGTGCGGTGTGGAATAATCGTCCCACTTTGATTCAGACAGTAAGACTGTAGACCTCAGACGTCAGACTGAGGAGAAATGGCGTCCAAAAAATCTCTTGACAATTTCGCCCATCATAATAGTATGTGACTTCAATGGAGGGACTATACCAGTTTAACAATCGTGTCAAATATATACCTTAACGATAAATAAAAAAGAACATGAATGGTCCTCTCCGACCCCTGCCTCCCGGCAGGCAGGCACCCCTCTCCCCTCGGATGGGGAGAGCAAGGGTGAGGGGGGACAACTGCAAGATATATTTTGTCGCGGAGGAAGGAGGTGGTATGTTTAATTTCAGATTGCACCTGCCTACCGGCAGGCAGGGATTTCAGATTTTTTTCAAACCATTTACTTTAATCGAGGAGGGACGCTATGAACAAAAATTTCTTTAAAACTGTTTTTCTTTTCACGGCAACCTTATTTGTTTTACAGCCAATTTTAGCCGAAGCCGCATCTCCCATCAAGATAGGGTGTCTCTACCCCATGACAGG
>DATIGG010000168.1:0-4963 GCA_035454825.1 Thermodesulfobacteriota bacterium
CGTTAGGGCGGAACCTACAGAATTGAACTACGTAGGCTAAGCCTGCCTAATCACATTGATTTACCAAAAGGGAAGGTTACCGACAACATCTGATGACCCGCATCCTAAAGTTTCGACAAGGCGCCCATCCTTGCGGGCCGAGGCACAGGCTCCCAATTTTTTCACACCTTCTTCTGGCGGAAGCGGGCAAAATCAACCCTTCGGCTCTCCAGCCTAGACACCGGAGTTTGCTCAGGGTTGATCCTGAGCGCGCCTTTATCCTGATTCTGAAGAACGGGATTTGGGCGCAGTCGAAGGATCAAATTGATTTGGAAACTGCAATGGATATTGGAATTAGCCGTTTTTATCTTTGGAGTCTTGGTAGAGATCCTTGTTGATTACAAACCATGAAGGAGGCTTCGATGTCTCAAGTTAAGATTATCAGATTCGACGAAATTCCTGTAGTGCAGCGGGGTAGCGGCGTGGAGACCAAGCCTTTGCTGCTGGAATCGACGGGCGCCCAGGCGTTTGTGAGCGGCGTGAGCATCTTCCCCGTCGGGGCTGCTCTGAAATTACACAAACACAATACCGAGGAAATGGTCGTGCTCTTGGAAGGAAGGGCGACGGTGGAAGTGGGGGGAGAACTTTACGAGATCGTACCTTACGACACGAGCTACGTGCCGGCGGGTATCTTCCACCGGTTCATCAACCAGGGCGAGACACCTATGAGGATCCTCTGGGTGTACGGTGCCACGCACGTGACCCGGACGTTCGCGGATACCGGCGAGACCGTCGAGCACCTCTCGGAACATGACCAGGGAGGCATTCGCGACCATAAGGTGTAATTCTCAGTCTGTGAACTCTGTGAAGGATCGTATGGTCAAACGCCACCCTCTTTGATTCTCCTTGACTTTTCCACCACAAATTAGTACGCTCCTATCTAAAACAGAGACCAACCCTTTAGACCCTTTACCCGTAACCTGGTCAGGGAGGATCAAATGACTAAAACCAATCTCATCAAAAAGCTCTCAGAAAAAATTAAGATTCAGCCGAGAGCAGCTAAGGTAATTGTAGACAATATTTTTGATGCAATGAAAGAAGGCCTGGAAAAAGGTGAAAGGATTGAGATCAGGGGATTTGGGAGCTTTGTCATGAGGCAATATGGCGGTTATAAAGGCAGAAACCCCAAAACAGGTAAGATTGTGGATGTTCCTCCAAAGAAGCTTCCGCACTTCAAGGTTGGGAAAGAATTGAGGGATCTGGTTAACAAGCAAGGGTACGGTGTAGAGCGAGACGATAGAAATACAATGCTCAAATAAGATAACCCCTGCAAATTAAACTTTACTGGACACAAGGAGGGAACCATGGGCAAGTTGCAAGCGACTATCAAATCTGAAATTGAGCGTTTGGCAAAAAGGGAGTTGCATGCGGTCTCAGTTCCATTGAAGCGGGAGGTTGGATTATTGAAGATCAGCGTTTCGCAACTTCGTAAAACAGTCTCATCATTGGAGCGATTCGCAACCGAGAAACAAAAAGAGCTGGCAAAGCGTGAGATACGATTAGAGGCTACCCCGGAAGAGGTAAAGAAGTCCCGTCTTTCTCCTCGTTTAATTAAGAGCCTTCGCAAACGCTTGGGCGTCACCCAGAAAGAGTTAGCGATCCTTGTGGGAGTCACTATCGGAGCCGCACACAAGTGGGAGATGGGGAAATTTAACCCGAAGGCAGAAAAGAAGGCAGCACTTGTTGCATTAAGGAAGCTTGGTCGTGGGGAGGTTAAGAAACTCCTAAAAGAGAAATCCTCAGGAACAGCAAAAAGAAAGAAATGAGGTAAGCCTGAGCATTAACTCCGATGTTACAAAAGAATCGCCATGACAGACCCGGCGGAAACACTGGAAGAAGCCTTGGACCGGAACCCTTTCAATCCGGAGCACGACCGTCTCCCGCCTGCGGCGGGACTGGCCCTCACTCTTGGTGAAAACCTCGGTTACCCATAGAATTCCAATAAAACCCGCATTCCAAGGCGTTGGAGGTGTTTCCGTTGGGTCTGCCCAATGCAACCGATGAGGTCAATAATGATGGGACTATCATTGACTATCCTCAGCAGCTTCTGTATCATCTTCCATCACAATGGGAGAGAGCAAGGGGGTAGTTTCACCGACTGGAAGCTCTTGCACGTCCTTGAGTTTTCTCCCGACGGCTCTTGACCTTGCCTTGGCCTTCTCGATTGTGTCCGATGCTTGAAGCAGCTTCTTCTGCACCGCGTCCAGAACATCGCCATACTTCGTCCACTCGGTCTTGACCGCCGCAAGGAGGTTCCAGACCTCGCTCGAACGCTTCTCGATGGCCAGCGTACGAAAGCCCATCTGAAGACTGCTCAAAATCGACCACAGTGTTGTCGGGCCAGCGATAACCACACGGCACTCCCGTTGGAGGACCTCGGTCAAACCCGTCCTGCGGATGACTTCGGCAAAGAGGCCCTCTATGGGCAAGAACAAGATGCCGAAGTCCGTGGTCTTGGGCGGGTTCAGATATTTCTCGCAGATGTCCCCTGCACAGCTCTTGACACGGTTCTCAAGCTGTCTTCCTGCCACCTCCACCCCTTCGACATCGGCCCTCTCTTGAGCCTCGATCAGACGTTGATAGTCTTCGACAGGGAACTTGGCATCAATCGGGAGCCAGACGGTCTCATCCTTGTCCGTACCTTGTCCCGGCAACTTGATCGCAAACTCGACACGCTCGCCGCCATCCTTCGTGGCCACGTTGGTGGCGAACTGATCGGAATTGAGCACTTGCTCCAGCAGCGCCCCGAGCTGTACTTCGCCCCACGTCCCACGCGTCTTGACGTTCGTGAGTACCTTCTTAAGGTCACCAACTCCCGCGGCAAGCGTCTGCATCTCCCCAAGCCCCTTGTGCACCTGCTCCAGACGTTCGCTGACTTGCTTGAAGGATTCGCCCAGACGCTTTTCCAGCGTTCCCTGGAGTTTCTCGTCCACGGTCTGCCGCACTTGGTCCAGCTGTTTGGCGTTGTCCATCTGTATGCTTTGGAGTTTGCCTTCCACCGTGACCCTGACCGCCTCCAGTTTCTTCTCATTTGAATCCGAAAGCTTCCCAATCGCAGAGGACATGGCTTCAAGCTGAGCTTTTTGGACATTGGCCAACTCGCCCATTGTCTTGGTGGTGGCCTCCGTGATCCCCTTGAGTGCTGCGATGACCTCTTCCCGTAACTTTTTGGCTCCGGTGGCAGACTCGGCGCGAACGCCATCCAGCCGCTCGCCGATCGCCTTTGCAAAAGAGGCAAGCTGACTGGAGAAAACATCGAGTTGCCCCTTCTGCATGCTGGCAGCATCCATCATTCGTTGTACCACGGAATCACCGAAGGTCTTGAAGGCTTCGGTGAGTTCTTGCCGCTGTTCTCTTGCTGCCTTGCCCAGTTCATCTCTGCTCTGGGCCACTTCCTCTCTGACCGCACGCTCGGTACGTTCCTGTGCCTTCTCGAAAGCATCAAGACGGGAAGCAAGCACATCGATTTGTGATGCCTTCCTTAAGAGCATGAGCAGGAGAACCCCAGCGGTGACCAGCAGGACGACAGCCACGATCAACAGGATATCAGTCACGGGCGACCTCCCGGGAAGAATTTCTTCTCTGACTGTGCATACTTGCCCCCCATAACCAAAAAATTAGACATGCCATCTGGAAACTCAGCACTTAGCGGAAAGGGTTGATCACTTCGAGACCCGGATACTCGAAATCGTCGGAATTCCAAGTAACCAGCCGCAACTCATGATGTAGTGCAGTCGCAGCAAGAAGGCTGTCAATGGCGGGGACCGGTCTCCCAACCTCCGCAAGCAGCCGGCCCCACCGGTCAGCCACCGCAAGATCAACCGTAAGCACGCGGCCCTCAAACCATTCTGGGAGCTCATGCTCCAGCCAGAGGCGCAACTTCTCTCTCCGTTTCCTGTCGGCGAGCATCTCAATGCCCTTGCGAATTTCACCAAGCGTCAGAACGCTCACATAGAGCGCCTCACCGGGGAGTTGATCGAGCCACGTGATTACCGCCTTGTTCGGATTGCGCCGGACCGTCTCGGACAGAATATTGGTATCGAGCAGATAACTCATGAAACCTCCGCGTCGCGCGTGAGGGTTTGCTCACGCCTCAGGTCAAGCTCCAAGCCGTAAAGCGGTGATCTGCGCATGAATTGGATGAAGCTGCCTTTGGGCTGCTTAAGCCGTTCATACTCCTCGCTTGAGATCACCACAGCGGCCGGTTCCCCATGAACAGTGATCTTTTGCGGGCCTTCTTTCGCTGCCTTCTTGACGACCTCGCTCAAGCGGGCCTTTGCCTCCTGAAGCTGCCACATACCCATAAAAACGCCTCCTTATTTAGTCGGTCTAGTCAGACCATTCTATCACTTTCCGGGTAGGTCTGCAAACCAGGGGGGCCAGCTAACCCTCCTGACGATTCCCGGGCAGGAATGACAGCGGGTTTGTCTCCGGAGGAGACCGCTTGCTGAATGATTAGGATCTCGAAGCGAAACTCCGGAAGTGGGAAGAGGTGATTGCACTGGGTCGAAAGCGAAGAATAAGAAATTAGTCACGCCTGAACCCAAATATCCATGCTAAGAAAATAGAACCGTCCCCTTTTCTTCGAATACAATCTGCTCCATCATATCTTCTTTTCGTTTTCAATGATTCTATCCATTTCATTGATGAACATCGAGGCTTGATCAAGCCACTCTTTCACCTTTTCTCTCTCGAATTCTACAAAATCCCCATAATCGCTCTTCTGTCGGAAGTCATACATTCTGGAGTAAAATCGGCCTAACTCCACGGGAACCTTTCCAGCCCTGACGAAATGCTCGTTGAATAGAGCGCGGATCCCCGTATGTTTGGCCGAGGAAAGGTCTGCGGTCAAAAGAAGGGCCGCGACCTCATAGAATAAGGCATAATAGATGCGGTTCAATGTCGAAAACAATCTGTCCGATTG
>DATIGG010000169.1:0-5688 GCA_035454825.1 Thermodesulfobacteriota bacterium
AGGGAAGGAAAGATGGTCAATGATTTTTCTCTGCCTTGCATTGAGAATACGTCTTATCTCTTCAATGAAATGCTTGTTGCAATCTTTCATATTCGCGGGCCCGAAAAGGTGTGACACCTTGGTCTGTATTGGTTCTTTTCATAAATACGATGCCATTCCGCATTACTCCGACAGATAACCCATCCCCCTCCTGACCCCCTTGAAGGGGGAGGTTTGAGGTGGGGGGACTCTCTTGCATTCTTACATCTCTTTCAAAAATTCCTCAAGGGTCATGACTCTCAGTAAGGGATAAAGAGCAAAATCCCGATAGAGATTGAGGCAAGATTGGTGCATCTGCCTATTTTTGCTGGCCGTGCAATCTTCTATAAGAATGACGGAAAAATCATGGCTCAGTCCGTCCATGGCTGTCATCAGCACGCAGACTTCGACGGTAATTCCTGCAACAATAATTGTATCGATCCCTAGCATCCGGAGAGTCTGATCGAGATCGGTTTTGAAAAAGGCGCTAAACCGCCTTTTGGGCAAAACGATGTCTGTTGACTCTGGCTTCAAGTCGTCCACGACCTCGGAGCCTTCCGTTCCCCGAAGGGAATGGACCTTCATTCTCCCTTTAAAGATGAAGTCCTCCTTCAAGAAGCTATCACAGGCAAAAATCACTGGGAATCCTCTTTTTCGGCCCTCTTCGAGAAGCCTCTGAAGGTTTGGGAGAATCGCTCTTGCTTCCAGTGTGATGGGATGCTTGGATCCCTCTTTAAGATTGTCCTTGAGCATGTCCACAACAATAATGGCAGGTTTCATAGGTTTGCCTGTTTCAACCTGAAAACAGTTAGGGCATTTTGCGTCGTCACCTCAGCAACCTTCTCAAAGGGAACCTTCTTTAAATCGGCGATCTTCTGGGCCGTGTGACGCACGAAACCGGGTTCATTTCTCTTTCCTCGAAAAGGGACAGGCGCCAAAAATGGAGCATCTGTTTCAACCAAGAGGGAGTCCAATGGGAGCCTTATGACGATTTCTTGAAATTCTCCTGCATTCTTGAAAGTGATCGTTCCAGGAACGGAGATGTAGAATCCCATATCAAGGCATTCCTTTGCCATCCGATAGTCTCCGGAGAAGCAATGGATGACGCCACCGCAGTCCTCTGCCTTTTCGGATTTCAGAATATCAAGGGTCTCCTGATGAGCATCTCGATCATGGACTACAATAGGAAGGTGAAGCTCCCTGGCTAAGGCGATCTGTTCTCGAAACCTCTTGATCTGCACTTCACGGGGGGAACGGTTCCTGAAAAAGTCCAGGCCGATCTCTCCATACGCCCTCACCTTCTCATTCTTGCAGAGCTCCTTCAGGGCCGGGTATGTTCGCTCGTCGATCTCTTTTGCATTGTGGGGATGGACCCCCAGAATGGCGTAAATCTTAGGATAGGAGCAAGCAATCTCAAGAGCCCTCTTCCAATCTCTTCTCTCCGTGCCCACCGTGAAGATATGATCAACACCGGATATCGTTGCCCTCTGGATGACTTCTTCAAGATCCTTCTTAAACTCAGGCATTTCAAGATGGGCGTGAGAATCGGTGAGCATCTTTATTCTTATTTAGAAAATACAGGTCCCGTCCAGCGGCCACGGTAACGATGCCCGTTTCGTCATTCGGTTACGTTATCTATCTTAAGAATTTCACGTAGCCGTCAGACTCTAACCGATACGGGCTTCATAGCCGCAACCTTTACTGAGAACCATTGACGACTCTCATGGTCAGTGGGCGACCAACCCTCATGAACAATTTGTCAGAGGAATCGTTGAACTGTTCTTAGCATATTCAACCTGCAATTACAATCGGGTGCTTGCTTTCTGTCCCTGCCTCTGCCTGTCCCGAGAGTTGGATGATCATGGATTAAATGAGGTGATGGGAAGGCATGCTGTGATTCAGACGATAAGACTATAGACCTCAGACATTATGTAGAAGATAGCTTTCGTCCAACGGTAATGGTAACGATGCCAGTATCGTCATTCGGTTATCCCGCTATTGGCGGGATTGGTCCTAAGAACTTGACGTAACCCCTTGAAACTAAACGAAACGGGCTTCCTTGCCGTAACCTTAACCCAAGACCGGAGGCCTTTTTCATGGTTCGAGGGCGCCCTCCGGGCATGGGACATTAGACTGAAAAAGGAGAATCGGGAGAGGTAACGGTTAATTTTCCATTCAAAAAAGTCTGATGTCTAATGGCTGAAGCCCAGTGTCTGAATTGCAGGGAAGGTATTTGAAAATATTGCAACGGATTTAAAAAATGGGTTATCATTCAAAGGGTTAAGTATTTATGGGATAAGGAGTGAAAAGATGCACGAGGAGAGTCAAACAAAAAAATTTAACGGTGCCTCACAGTATGTGCTCGATGATGAATTGGCCAAAATTGTTAATATTTCGATGGCCCTTGAAATGCCTCTTCTTTTGAAAGGGGAACCTGGAACAGGCAAGACCATGCTGGCTCATGCCGTTGCAGAGGCTTTCAACTTGAGGCTGATTGTCTTAAACGTGAAATCGAGCATGAAACTCATCGATGCCCTCTATCAATACGATACGCTGACACGATTAAATGATAGTCGTTTCGGAGATTCGAAAAGGGATGTGAGTAACATCGAGGAGTATATCCGGATGGGGAAGATCGGGCAAGCCTTTGTATCGGACGAAAGAGTCGTCCTTCTCATTGATGAGATCGATAAGGCTGATACCGACTTTCAGGATGACATGCTCGATGTCCTCGACCAGATGGAGTTCGACATCATCGAAATCGACAAGACGGTCACAACGAAGCATCGGCCAGTGATTGTCATTACATCGAACGCGAAGAAAGACCTCTCCGATCCATTCCTCGGCCGTTGTAATTTTCATCACATTGCCTTTCCGGAGCCCGAGATGATGAGAAAGATCGTGCAGGTTCATTTCTCGGATATCGACAAGGACCTGCTCGACAGCGCGGTGAGGACCTTTTATCGGCTGAGAGAGATCAAGGGAATTGAGAAAAAGCCCGCGACTCGGGAGCTGATCAACTGGATCAGGGCCTTAAGGGCTGATCCTGATTTCAAGACCAAGAGTTTGATCAAAGGAGAGGTTCCTTATCTGGGGGTTCTGTTTAAGAAGAGTCCTGATTATGTTACTGCGCAGAACGCCATTACGCGTTTCAGGATCTGAAGTTAGAAGTCCCCGACTCCCATTTACAAATGGGAAGGTGTGAAAAGATTGGGGACCCGCGGTTCGGCCCACAAGGATGGGCGGCTTGTCGCAACCTTAGGATGCGGGTCATCAGATGTCATGGGTAACCTTCCCTTGTGGTAAATCAGCGTGATTGAGCAGGCTTAGCCTATGTGGTTCAATTTCAGAGGTTCCGCCCTAATGTTTCTCCAATCCTCCCATCCTCGTGTGCCGGAATGGTGCCGATACGGAAAATCGGATCTTTTCCCACCTTCCGGGGGGCGCGGGGATATTTTATTGGATGTGACAGAGTTCTGCCATGTTTGTTGATTTTTTCTACTTGTTGAAAAAAGTTGGTATTCCTGTATCTCCCACCTCTTTTTTGAGGCTTCAGAAGGCCCTGAGCATGGGGCTGATTAATTCGATCGATGATTTTTATACAGGTGCCCGCACCATCCTGGTTAAGAGCGAGAGATATTTTGATCTCTATGACCAGGTTTTTGCCCATCGATTCCAAGGTATTGAATTGAAAGGCCCAGACGAGATTGAGTTATCTGAGGTCGTCCGGGGGCTGCTCGATGAGTGGTTGAAGAATCCGAGAGAATTGGCAGAGATCCTTGGAGTCAAGGAGGAGGATCTGAGTAAATTAAGCCCTGAAGAATTGATCAAATATTTTCTTGACCGGCTAAAAGAACAGACCGAAGCTCACCACGGAGGGGGCAAGTGGATCGGAACAGGAGGAACTTCTCCTGTCGGCCATTCTGGATACCATCCGGGAGGAATGCGGGTCGGTGGAGTATCGAGAGGTAAATCGGCCGTAAAAGTCGCGATGGATCGTAGATATCGTGATTATTCACAGGAAGGCCCCTTGACCCAATCCCAGATGGCTGAGGCCTTGAAGAGACTCAGGAATATGGTTCCTTTTGGCCCAAAAGATAGGGTGAATATCGACAAGACCATCTATGAGACCATGAAGAATTGCGGTGAGATCGAAATCGTGTTTGATCGGAGTCTCAAGGATCGGCTCAAGATTATCCTTGCCGTCGACAACGGAGGATGGTCGATGGATCCCTATATCGATTTGGTCCAAACTCTCTTCCACTATGCTCGTGCCCAGTTTAAGGATCTCAAGACCTTTTTCTTTCACAACACCATTTACGACTACCTCTGGGAGGATCCTCCAAGGAGGGCCAAGCCTTTTCCGGTGAATGAACTGGTCCGTCTGGATCCGGAAACAAGGTTTATTATTGTGGGTGATGCGAGCATGGCACCCTACGAATTGATGGCGACCGATGGCTCCATTCACATTGAAGAGCGCTCAGGAAAGCCGAGCTATGAAAGGCTATGGTTCATCGCCAAGACTTTTCCCCATTCGATCTGGATCAATCCAAAACTCGCGGAGGAGTGGACCTACACCCGCACCATTGAGCATATCCGGGAGATTTTCCCCATGTACGAACTGACCCTTGATGGTTTGGAGAAGGCCGTTGCCTACATGATGCGAAAGAACTGAGCGTGAAAATGTCTGAAAAAAGAGAGGGGCAGCGCCTGGAATCTGTCTGTCTGGCTGTAGCTGAGATTATCCGAAGGCAAAGCGAGAGGGGTCAGCTTGTCTCGCCTGAAGAGATCCGTGCAAGACTGACTGAACTGGGTTTTCTCAAATCAGGAGAAGAACAGCGTTCTCTCTTTGAGGTGATCATTCAGCAAGCAATAGAAGAGCAGGGCGATCTGAGAGAGATCGAGGGCAAGAATGGGGTCTCCCGATACTACTCATCCATCTACATGGGTGATAAATATGTAAAGATACTGATCCAAAAGGGAGAGGATCCCCTTCTCATGATTGCGGAGATGGTTCGGGAGAATTCGAAGATCTATCCCAGGCCAATTCCCATCGATATTTTTAGCGGATCACCGTTCGAATTTTCAAAAGAAGTTCTCCTCGATTTTCTGAAAGAAATGGGCAAGCAGGAAGAGTATCAGGACATTGCCCGGACGACGACCTCGATGGGCAGGATTTACCTCTATTCAACTCATCACCTCGAGCCGGACTTTGCATCCACGCTGGCCGAATGGCTCGACGTCGGTCAAGCCAGCAATCCCTGATCATTGATGAGTTTGCAAATTCCTGGTGCTTGGGGTTTGACATCTACTTTTTGCTGCCTGTGGATTTTACGCGATTGAAATAATCGACCATTTCTTTAGCCACCTCTTTTGACTTGACAAGGACAGCGACTTCGTGGTTGTTCGTCAATGCATAGTGGGTCCAGTTCGTACTGCCTACCAAAGTAAACTTTCCGTCAACGATCATCAATTTTGCGTGAGTTGTTTTTGAGAGGGAGTCATAGATCACCTCAACTCCTCCCATGGATAGAATCTTTCCGGTACGGCGATTCCGTCTGGTCGTCCGATCCTCTCCTTCCCGCACATCTAAGATCACCTCCACTTTGACTCCCCGTTTTTTCGCATCAATCAATTCTTTGATGAGAAGATTCGATAGCGTATTTGGAT
>DATIGG010000170.1:0-4734 GCA_035454825.1 Thermodesulfobacteriota bacterium
GGAAGGTGGCTTCTTCGAGCAAGTAGGCATAGAGATCCATCACCTTCTTTAAGCCTGTCTTTTCGATCAGATCAGGATAATACCTCGGATTATAGGGCATCATGAGGGAAGGGGGGGCGTCAAACCCATCGATCAAAAGGCCGCACTCGTCATTGGTGGATGGGTTCATTGGACCAGCCATCTTTTCCATTCCGTGGTCCTTGAGCCAATTCCGCACCCTGACGAAGAGGGCTTCTGCCACTTCCTCATCAGGGATCGATTCAAAGAATCCGAAGAAGCCGAGTTTTTCTTGATGAAACTCAACATAGTTGTGGTCAATGATGCCTGCAATCCTGCCGACGATCCTTCCCTCCTGGTAGGCCAGAAAGAGGATCATCTCTGAATGGGAATGGAAGGGATGATTGGGGCTGAATTTTTGGAGTTGATCCTTGATGAGGGGTGGAACCCAGTTCGGGTCTCCCTTATAGAGAGTCCAGGGGATCCGGATGAAGGCCAGGAGGTCTTTCTCCGTTTTGACCTTTTCGATTGAGATGGATTTACCGGGCATGCCATCTCATTCCGTGGTAAATGACTCCCAGTTCCTTCCCTATCTTTTCAAAGGCACTTAAGACCCTGTCGAGCTGCTCTTCCGTGTGGGTCGCCATGCAACTGGTTCGGAGAAGCTCCCTTCCGGGAGGCACGGCAGGGTTGACGACAGGGTTGACAAAAACGCCATTTTCGAAGAGGCGCCTGCACATCTGATAGACTTTGAGACTATCCTTGATGATGATGGGGATGATCGGGGTTTCACTGTCTCCGGTATCAAAGCCAAGGGCTTTGTAACCTTTGAGCATCTTGTGGGTGTTTCTCCAGAGCTGCTCCCTTAACTGGGGTTGTTCATCAATGATGTCCAGGGCCTCACTGACAGAGGCGACGAGAGCAGGCGGGAGGCTTGCGCTAAAGATCATTGAACGTCCGACGTGCTTGATAAAGTTAATCACCTCGTTTGAGCCTGCGACAAACCCTCCAATGGCCGCAAGGGACTTGCTGTAAGTTCCCATGATCAGATCGACCTGATCTTCCAGATCAAAGTGTTCCGAAGTCCCCCTTCCTCCTCTCCCAAGGACCCCGATGCCGTGGGCATCGTCCACCATGACCCGGGCTTCATAGGTCCTTGCCAGTTTTACAATGGTAGGAAGAAGAGCGATATCGCCTTCCATGCTGAAGATCCCGTCTACGATGATCAGTTTGCCCTTACCCTTCGTTTGTTCGAGGACGCGTTCCAAGTCCTTCATATCGTTGTGACGGTATTTCTTGACCTGTCCAAAGGAGAGGCGGCAGCCATCGATGATACTGGCGTGGTCGTATTTATCGATAATGGCCACATCGTTTCGGCCCAATAGGGCGGATATAGCGCCGAGATTGGTTTGGTAACCCGTGGCAAAGACAAGGGCGGCCTCTTTCCTGAAGAATCGGGCGAGCTTCTCTTCCAGCGCCTCATGGATATCAAGCGTCCCATTCAAAAACCTCGATCCCGCACAACCGCATCCATATTTTTCGATGGCCCTGATGGCTGCTTCCTTAACCCGAGGATGGCTGGTGAGCCCGAGATAGTTATTGGAGCCTGCCATGATGACACGTTTCCCGCTGACATAGACCTCCGAGTCCTGGGGGGAGTCGATCCTTCTGAAGAAGAAATAGGCCCCGTTTGCTTTCAATCCCTCGGTTACTTCATTAATTTTTGAGCATTTTTCAAACACATCCATTCGGCCACCTCGTTATTTTTACAACATTCTTACAACCAGTTTTCCTTTTTATACCAGTCCACGGTTAATCGGGCTCCCTCGAGGAGCAGGGTGCTGGGGTCAAAGCCAAGAACGGTCTTTGCCTTTGTGATGTCGCAAACCCAACTTTTTTGAATCATTTCTTCCACTTTGCCTCTGTTGATCAGGGCTGGCTTTTGGGAGAGTTGGGAGACATACTCTGAGAAAGAGGCAATTCCCAGCAACATCCATTTTGGGATGCAGAGCCGGAAGGTATTCTTATCCATTGCTTCAGCAAAGGTATCCCCGACCTTTTCGATAAGATAATCCTGTCCGTCCGAGATGAAAAAGATTTCACCCTGAGAGAACTGGTTTTCTGCAGATAGGAGGATCGCCTGGACGACATCCCGGACATAACAGAGGCTAATGCGCTGTTTGGGGTCGGACGCGCAGATATTGATCCCCTTCGAGAGAAATCTGAACAGGAGATAGATATCTCTCTCCCTTGGGCCGTACACAGCCGAAGGTCGAAGAATAAGGACCGGAAGTTTGTGAGCATAGGCAAGGGTCAATTCCTCTCCCATTCTCTTGCTTCGACCATAGGGCGAGACCGGCTCACAGGGGTCTGTTTCCTTTCTTCGATTTCCATTGCGGCTTGGCCCGGCTGCAGCCTGGCTCGATATATAGATAAACCTTTGAAGAGAGGGGTTATGGTCGAGGCAGGCCTGGATGAGATTCTCCGTTCCATGAGCATTGATTTCGAAGAAAGCTTCTTCTTTAACAGCCTTTGTGATTCCTGCGGAATGGAAGACCTGGTCAACCCCTTTTACAGCTTCTTTCAAGGAGACTTTATCCCGGCAATCTCCCCAGGCATACTCAATGGGAAGACCTTTGATCCATTTCAAATCACTCGATTTTCGGAGGAGACAGCGGACCTGAGCGCCCCTATGGATAAGAGCTTCCACAAGGTGGCTCCCAATAAATCCGGTTCCTCCTGTTACCAGAACTTTCAAGACGTCCCTCTTGTTTAAGTCTTTTGCAATAATTTAGCGGTTTGAGAACATCTTTATAAAATCCCTCCTAACCTCCCTTTTCAAAGGGAGTCCCGCCAAAGGCGGGATTCCCCCTTTCGTAAAGGGGGATTGAGGGGGATTTAAGGCTCAGTTGATTCTTGTTAGGTCCCTTTCTAAATAGTTAAAGTGTTACAAGTTTTTAGAATTGTATCTGTTTCCAGGGATTTGTCAAGGAGTCACCTATGATGGTTTCGTAAAAAGTCGTCTCACCGGTGAAAACCGGTGTCCAGTGTTTTTATAATTATCTGAAATGACTGGATTCCGGCTGGAGTTTACCCCGCGCTTGATACGGGGTCGGAACGACGATCATTAGCCTGTTTTGACTTTTTACGACTTCATCATCTATTGTTTCTTTTACTGTTTCTTTGAATCCGTTTCTTCTCCAATGAATCGGATGTCCGTCAAACGTTCGAGCAATGACCCATTCGGTCCATTCCCTCCCAGACTCAGGTCAGAGACGACCACCCCTCCGACTCTCTCAAGAGTCGGTCCTGATTTGCCTTTTTTTTGAAATCCCCAGATGCTGTGGATCACGTAATGTCTTCCTTTATCTTTTCCCAGATAGAGCATGATATGCCCGGGCAATCGGAGGGTAGTCGCAAAAGGGGTAGCTTGCTCCAATACCCTTCGCTTTTCCTGAGAGGTCTTTCCCTCAATCGGTCCCGGATTGATTCCAACCTGGGCCTGAAACTTTGAATTTCTGGGCATAAGAATACCACAAGTCGCAAAGATGTCCATGATGAATCGAGAGCAGTCCCTTCCTCGAGCCATTTCACCCCATCCATAGGGCTGATGAAGCATTTTAAAGGCCTGTCTCGCCACATTCGCCTGGGTGTACGGGAGAAATCCAGGATGAGCATCCTCTCCCTTGGAAATATAGCCATTTCGAAAAGCCAACTGTCCTTCCTTCTCCCTGTAAGGGACTTTAACAATATAATACTGCCCATCTGAGCCATTGCTCTGAGGAAGGCGCGTGAGAGGGAAAGAGGCCCCCATTTGAGCAACGAGGGGTTCTTTTTGAAGAGAAGAATCACTGAAGAGGGTGACGTAACTTCCCGTGACGACCAGGCGTTCTTTCGCTTCCTCGTATTGAATGGCAGTCTTCTTTTCGATTCCGATAGCCACCGCATCCCTCTCGACCCATCCCCGGATGAAAGGGGTCTGCAGATAGAGCCAGCGCAGATCCTTGCTGAAGTGATAGATGCCGACCAGGGTTCCTGGAGAGATCATGGAGTGTTGAAAACGGTCGAACTCGCTATGGGCAGGAGAACTCAGGGAAGGTTCCTCTGTTGGGAAGACTCGAATGTCTGCCCGTTTCACGATCAAACCAAATGACAATTGATTTCGGGTTTTGATTCTGTCCTCACTGATATTCTCTTTTAATTCTCTCCAGAAGGACCCTTTAAGCGGGTTTCCATTTCGTCCGAATCGGACCTCGGAGGTCTCTCCAAAGCCTTGCCAGTCCTCGTTGAGAAGTTCAATGAGCTCTTCTCTGGACCACTCCTCTTTGAGGTCTTTTACTTGGCAGAGATAGAAGTCTGGTCTTCTTAGATTTTCATCGTTTAATTCTTGAATCTGCTCTGGTTTTAATAACTGAAAGGTTGGATTGTGAACCTTATTGATCCAGAACTCAGGCTTTTCCATCTTTGGTGAAACATGGGGAAGGGGATGAGAGTTTCCGATAACCTCCGGGACAGATCCAAGAGGAAGGCAGGAAAAGACAATCACGAGGGTGATGCTGAATAATACTCTTGTTAAGCTGTTCATCGAGACCATGGATGTACGATTAATTGACTTTTAAGGCCCTGTCAAGTCGCCTCTTCACCCATCTGGACGCTGGTCTGAAAAAGTCGATCCATATTCTTCCAAAAATTTTTTTGGTTCATCCGAGTATTGAGCGGGTAACCTCCCCCTATGTT
>DATIGG010000171.1:0-3554 GCA_035454825.1 Thermodesulfobacteriota bacterium
AACCCCGGCTCTGCCGGACGGCGTGTTCCGTGTTTCGAATGAGCCCCTTGTTTTTAAGGTTTTCCTATGCGATATGTTCTTTGCACCCGGGTCTTGGTTAAGTCAGGGAAGGTTGAATCCCTTGCTCTTTCGATAGAAAGAAGGCCTTGTTGTGTTTGTCCAGAAGGTGTTCAAGCTGGTTCTTATCCCAGCCTGTGTAGGTCTCTTTCCCGTTGATGATGAAGGCAGGGTAGTTTCGAATCCGGTGTCTCACTGATTTATAGATACCCAGAAAGGATTGAATATCGATGAGCCGGATCAGGAGACGGTGCTTGTAGAGATGATTTAATTCTCGAATCCAGTCCGAGAGTCGACCAAACTCTTCAGTGAGATCCTGGGGATACTCATTCAAGTCCCTTTGATGGAATTTCCGGTTGATCTCAGCCTGGTCAAAGATAACCTCACAGTGACTGCAGTGATCAAAGGTCGTAAGCACCCTGGTAACAATTTCTAAACGGATGGGTTTCATCCCTTTATCTCCTCGTAAAACTGAAAATAATCGTAACACAGTGTCCTGTGAAGTTCCAATTCGGAGGCGACCTCCGAACTCTAAACTATTTAGGGTGGAGGGAAGGGTCAGTCAGACGACGGTTGGTTTCCGCAACCATGCACCAGATGACATCAAGGGGAAGGTGGGATTGGATAGAAGAATCGAAAAGCACACCAATTCTGGGAGGGAACTCCTCATCTTCTTTCCACAGCACGTAAGCTAACGGCACCTTTGGGAAAACCTCAAGGGCAAACCCCTTGTCTCCATAGAGAATTTCACTTCCGCCCAGCCTCTTTCCCGCCTTCAGAAAAGCAACCGGGTCTTTCCCGTATAGATCTTCTAAACCCTTCACGTGGATCTGATGGAGTCCCCGAAAGAAGGTAGAGCCTCCAAGGAGATCCTTCTCGCTGACCCATGTGTGGGTGGGTTTGATCTCCTTTGCCTCTGTCAAGTAAGCGAGAACCATGAGGTGAAAAAAAGAAGGGAGCTCTTCCTCAACGGTTTTATCATTCCACTCCATCCGCAGAATCTTTTTCATCTTTGGAAGGACGAGATATCGCAGGTTATAGACGGGCAGCAGGTATCCTTCATAGGCAGGCTGGTAAAGGGCTTCGGTTCGATTGCAGACATCCGTGGGGTGAAGCGTAACGAGTTTTTCCCAGTGGAAAGAGTCAATCGGCGGATTAGATAAAATATCTGCTGTCATCGGTTTCTATAATAATTGAATTTTGACCCTTTTTCAACTTTTCAACAGAAAAGGTTTGGGAACAAGGCTATCTTTTTCCGTGCAAGATCTGGGTTAACTTGATAAGTGTAACTGAACATGATATATAAATCGGTAACACAGAAGTGATTGTGAACCACTCAAAGAAACACGGATTTTTTTCTTACCTTACGATAAAGGAGGAAACCACGATGAAGAAATGGCTTGGAATGTTGATTTTGATCTCGGTGTTTGTGCTTGGAATGAGACCGTGCGCCATGGCCCAGAACGAAATTCAGATGCGTGTCAACATGTTTAAGGATGTATCCTCCAGTGGGGAAGTCTATGGGATCAATTTTGAGCTTGTCGGTGACAGGTTAAAGAACGCTGCCCGGATCTTTATCGATGGTCCGAGGGGAAAACGAGTCTGGGTGAATAACGCAGTGGACCTTAACCAGATTCTGTTATCGGCAGTAGACCTGAGTATTGATCAGTTCGACCGCTGGTTTCCGGAGGGGGATTATTTGATTAGTTATTCGCCACCGGCCATTGGAAAACTGAAAGTCCGGATGACCCGTAACTTTCCTTCAACACCGGCGATCGTCAATCCCACGCAGGGAGCGGTCAATGTTTCCCTCAATCCGCTTATAGCCTGGGGTCCGCTGACGAATATCCTCAGTCTTCGATTAATGGTGAAGGATCGTGCAGGCCTCGAATTTAGCATCGAGCTTCCGACCAATTCCACTTCGTATCGCCTTCCCGTGAATCTGCTGAAGCCAAACACGCAATACGAATTATCACTCCAGGTCACAGCGGCAGATTCTGGTGGAAATGGGTTTCTGACCACGACGTCTTTGATTTCCTTTACAACGGAGGCAGAGTAACCCCTTAGGTGCAAATACGGACATGGGCAACCCGCCCTTCAAGGCTTTGGAAGGCGGGTTAGTTGGAATTTTAGGGGAATCGGAGAACATGACATCAGGTGAATACCAGCGCAGAAGGGAATGAGAGTGCTGATTCGGTAAAAGGTTCGCCTCGAAGCCTTTCCGGACGGTTTACCGATCTCCGTATTGCAGAAAGTTGTCCGACATTAAGGCAAACAATCAGCACAAAAAAGAGGATGACCGATGCTGAAAAGAAGAAGCTTGAGTCTCTTGCTGACTGGAATGTTAATGCTCATGGCTTCCCCTCTATTTGCCCTGAATAGCGAGATGAACCGGTCCACGCTTCAGGGGCTCAAAGGGGTTCGGGTATTGGTGGAGGATTTTGCTCCTGAAATTGAACGTGAAGGGTTGGCGAAGAATCAGATTCAGAAGGATGTGGAGGATAAACTTCGGGCAGGAGGCATGAGAGTATTAACCCAGGAGGAAGCCCTCAAAATTCCTGGTGAACCCTACCTCTATGTGAATCTCAATGTCAACTTCTCCAAAGACGGAGAAGAGGTATGTTCTTACAGCATCGATATTGCCTTGATCCAAAACGTCAACCTGGTTCGAAATCCCAAGCAGACCACCTATGCCGTCACCTGGTCAACAGGAGGCGTGGGGTTAATCAAAAAGAAATCCTTGGGCCAACTGAAGGAAAGTATCGAAGATGTTGTCGACATTTTTGTAAGGGCCTTTTTCAGTGTGAACCCGAAGAAATAGTCTACCCGGGCATGACAGATCGGGGTGACCTTACTTATTTGTCTTTTTTTTTCGTGGGTTCCGGCCTTTCGGGAACAGCGGTTACCTGCGATGGTTCGTTAGATTTGTGGAAAACCAAGTTATGAAAACAAAGTTACAGGAGGAAAAAGAGGTTGACAGGGCAATTGAGGGGTTGGCGAAGGAAAGCCCTCCCGTGAAATGTTCTTTCAGTTGGGATAAGTTGGTCGAAATGAGGAACAACAAGATTCAATTTTTGGCAGGAGATGGTTACAAGAGGTTGCGGATTGTGGAAACGGATGAGAAGACAAGAAGCATCCATATGATCTGCGAGTTAGGAAAAATAACGTGGCCTTTGAGGTTTGACAAGCTGGACGATGTCCATCATAAAGTTCACGAAGGAGCAGTATCGCTTATCCCCTACGAAATGGATCGATTAATTCCAACGTGGGGGAACTTCATTACGGGCTTATTAAGGTATCTGGGTTGCGACAAACATTAACCTTGCAAAGATAAAGACAGATCGGTGAGAGTCTCTGCCTTCAATCCCTTGCCCAATGGACAAGGTCTCTCAGATTTCATCCCATTCAAGGGTCTCTTTTTCAGATGGAATCGGTATAACGAACGCCGGTTTTCTGGATCGATGCAAAACTCCGCTTGAAACACTTCCAAGAAAGGC
>DATIGG010000172.1:0-2466 GCA_035454825.1 Thermodesulfobacteriota bacterium
TGTTCAGTTTGATGGTCGTCAGAGGGGTTGAAAAGTGGAAGGAGAGATGGACAACGAAGAAGGTGTTGGGATGGGAAAAAGGATAGACGGGATCACAGGATCCATTCTCTTTGCCATCGTGATGGTCCTGGCCATGGGAGCCTATGCCCGGAATTCTCTCTGGAAGAGCGAGATCGAGTTGTGGAAGGACTGTGTTCGTAAAGCCCCTCAAAAAGAGAGGACCCACCACAATTTGGGTTTTGCCTATTACGAGGAGAGGCGTTGGGAGGATGCCCGGAAGGAATTTGAAGCGGCGTTGACCTTTAATCCTTATTACACGCTCTCCTTGTATAATTTGGGGTTGGTCTATTATCAAAAGGGGATGATGGAGAAGGCTATCGATTGTTATAAGAAAGCACTCGACCTCGATCGGGCTCCGCCGGAAACCTATTACAATCTTGGGCTTGCCTACTATCAAAAGGGCTCTTATGCGAATGCGGTGGATACCTTCCAAACGTTTATCAAATTAAAGCCTGACTATAGCAATGCCTACAATCAATTGGGCCTTGCTTATCAGCGTCTAAAGCAGCGGGATCAGGCGATCGAGTCTTTTCTGGAGGAGCAGAGGCGGAACCCTGAAAACCCTTTCGCGCACCTCTATTTGGGGGATCTTTATCATGAGCTGAAAGACTATCCAAAGGCCCTTGTTCATTTTAAGAGAGCCCTGACCTATCCCGATTTATCCGGTGCCGAGAGGGTTAGGAAGATCGTGGCATCGATCGAAGGGAACCAAAAGTTTAAGAGGAGGTCCTCCCCATGGACACGAAAGGAATCCGTTAAAGAGGGGAGACCTTGATCAAGCGATCCGGATGGGAGAAAAGTCGCTTGAGATCGACCCCACACTGGTGATCGTCTATTACACAATGGGGGGAATCTATTTCGAAAATCAGCAATATGAAAGACCTGAGGCCTGTCCCTTTCTTCCTGACCGAGCAAAGATTAAACGGCTGGTCGAACAATTAGGGGATTCTCCTTCATGAGCTCCATCGGGTTCGAGGCGAACTGTCAGACCACCGCGATGGGGATTTTGCCCCATACCGATGTTCAAAGAGCAGTGGCCTTAGCCCTCTCGTTGGACATTCCCTTCTGGCCCCAACTCCCTAAGGTCAGCTACTTTGAAGACATGTATGTCCAGGCCCTGGACCGTTTCCCTGGAGTGAGGATCGATCCCTTTGAACGAAAGATTCTTTTTGATCTCGGCGGTTTTTATGAGGAGCTTCCCGCTTATTTTGATAAGGCAGAAGATCCTGAGACCTTTAGGTTGACCCAAACCTCTTCCCTCGTATATCATCGATTTTTAGAAAGAGACCTTTCAGGTTATGTGGCCATCCGGGGACAGATGATCAGTCCTATCAGCCTGGGATTAAAGGTAGTAGACCAGGACCAGAAACCGATCATCTACCACGACGAGGTCAGAGAGATTCTTTTCGATTTTATCCAGAAGAAGGTTAATCTCCAATATCAAGAGCTAAAAACGAAAAACCCCCGGGCCTTTGTATGGCTGGATGATCCTGGGTTGGGATTGATCTTCACTGCCCTGTCAGGATATAACGAGGTTCAGGCCAGGGATGATCTGGACCGGCTCTTAGGAGGGCTGGAAGGGCCCAGAGGGATTCATCTCTGTGCAAGGCCTGATTGGGACTTCCTTCTCCGTTCAAAACTGGATATCCTTTCCTTCGACTCTTTCAGTTGCGGGGAGATGATCGTC
The DNA here is from genome assembly GCA_035454825.1 of Thermodesulfobacteriota bacterium. Lineage (GTDB taxonomy): Bacteria > Desulfobacterota > BSN033 > BSN033 > UBA1163 > DATIGG01. Next base: position 1,748 of record DATIGG010000172.1, read on the forward strand.
CAGTACTCTTCATTAAAGGATTTTTTTAATCGGGACGGGGTGGTTTCTTGGGGAATCGTTCCAACTTACACGGAGCTTTTAGGGGAAGTGACAGTGGAATCGCTGATGGTGCAACTCGAAACCTTTTGGGAAGGTCTTGTCCGAAAGGGAGTTGAAAAGGAAAAGATTGTTCGGCAATCCCTCTTGGCACCCGCAACCTGTAATCTTCTCTCTCCGGATAAAGAAAAGACCGTGGAAAGGGCATTCGAAGTCCTGAAGGGGCTGTCTGCCAAGATTCGGGAGAAATATCATCTGAGGTAACCGCATCATTGCATAAACGGACATGGGTAAGCCGCTCTTCAAGGCTTCGGACGGCGATTGATTTGAGATCTTAAGGGTAAGGGAAGACGTCAGCGAAAGGGAAGTTCAGCCGGTGTCGGGAATGCAAGTGCTCGTGCGATTAAAGGTTCGCCCCGAAGCCTTTCCGACCGGCTCAACCATGTCCGTTTGGTAATGTTTTTTGCAGGATTAAGGTCAATAGGTTGAAATAGAGAGGTGCGCAGGCACGGGACACCTGATTAATGGGGTTTAGCATGAAAAGGATAGGTATCATTACGAAGCAGAACAAACCTGAGGTCATCAGCTTCACCCGGAGTTTGGTGGAGTGGTTTAAGCCCAAACAGCTCGAAGTCTATGTGGAGGAAGAGATGGAAGGCCTTTTCAATCCTCCCCTTTCCACC
>DATIGG010000173.1:0-2248 GCA_035454825.1 Thermodesulfobacteriota bacterium
GGAGCAATTGCTTTCATTCAAGGTGCTCTTTTCCGTAGGCCTCTTTATCTTTTCATTCTTCATTCCCAGGATCATCAAGAGGTTAAAAAACTTAGGGCCTGCGCATGAATAACGTCAACAATCAATCCGCTCAATCTGATCCCTTCGAGTCAGCGTTCGTCCTGAGCTTGTCGAAGGATGAATGCTTCGCTCAGGACAGACCTGTCGAAGGGTGCCGTTCATGGTTCGACAAGCTCACCACGAACGTTTGTGGCCATATGCACTTGTTCAAGTTATTTGTGTGCAGCTCCTTACCTAAGAGAAAGATAGATCCCATCGTTAGAGGATGAGGATGCGAATCCTGCTGGTTGAGGATGATCTAAAAATTGCTTCTTTCATCATTAAAGGGTTAAAGGCTGCAGGGTATGCCGTGGACCATGCCCCCGATGGAGAGAAAGGTCTTCATATGGCCTTGACTGAGCCCTATGACACGGCCATTATCGACCTCATGCTGCCCAAGCTAAATGGGCTCTCGCTCATTGAAAAGATGCGGAAAGAGAAAGTCCGCACGCCGGTCATCATCCTGAGCGCCAAAGGGTCTGTTGACGACCGGGTCAGGGGACTTCAAACGGGAAGCGATGATTATATCACCAAGCCCTTTGCCTTCTCCGAGCTTCTTGCCAGGGTTCAGGCGTTGATCCGGAGGGCGAGTGGACTCGCCGAGCCAACCCGCCTGACCGTAGGAGACTTGTCCATGAACCTGCTCACACGGGAGGTGACGAGGGGGAACAGGATGATTGAACTTCAGCCCATCGAGTTTTCCCTGCTCGAGTATCTCATGAGAAATGCGGGAAGGGTCGTCTCAAAAACGATGATCATGGAGCATGTGTGGAACTACAATTTTGATCCCCAGACCAACGTGGTTGAAGCAAGGATCTCCAGGTTGAGAGATAAGATCGACAGGGATTTTGACAGGAAGCTGATCCACACCATCCGAGGAGCAGGATATGTCCTTAAGGAAACTGGTTAGCCCTCGGAACACCCTGGCCTTTCGGTTGACCCTCTGGTATGCCGGAATCTTCACCGTTTCGGCTTGTATTGCCTTTCTATTGTTCTATGCGCTCATCACTTCGTTTATCCGGGAAAAGACTGATCAGGAACTCCTGGGCCAGGTCAATCGGTTTTCGACACTCCTTGCTACAGAGGGGATCGAAGCCGTCAAAAGCGGTGCGGTGATCGAAGCCCAGGCAGCCGGGGTGAAGAAGGTTTTTTTCCGTTTTCTTTCCCTGAACGGACAGGTTTTTTCCTCTTCCAATATGTCCTATTGGAAGGATATCGAGGTTCACGGCACGGCCATAAAGGAGTTGCTTCGAGGCGGCAGCCATGTCCTTGAAACGATCACCATCCCGGGCCGTGAGGAACAGGTGCGCATCCTTTATGCCATGATCCCCCCTGGCATCATTCTACAGGTGGGGCAGGCCATGGAAAGTTATTCCCGATTTCTCAAGGCCTTTCAGGGAATCTTCATTGCCACCATGACCTTCCTGATCGTTGTGGCTGCAGGGGTCGGGTGGTTCATGGCCCGGCAGGCTGTCTCCGGCGTTGAAGCGGTCACGCGAACGGCCCGGAAGATATCCGCAGGCACTCTTGAGGAACGGGTCCCTGTAAAACCAAGGGGCGATGAAATCGATCAGCTCGCAACGACCTTCAATCAGATGCTGGACCGCATTCAGACTCTGCTCACGGAGATCAGGGAGATGAGCGACAACATTGCCCATGATCTGAGAAGCCCGATCACCCGGATCCGGGGGATAGCAGAGGTGACCCTCACGACCGGGAAATCCCTGAGCGAATATGAGAACATGGCAGCGAGCACGATTGAGGAATGTGACCGCCTTCTCGATATGATCAATACGATGCTAATCATTTCAAAAACAGAGTCCGGGATCGATCAGTTCTCCCGCGAAGAGATCGATCTCGGAAGGCTCATCCAGGGGGCGTGCGAACTGTTCGAACCGAGTGCTGAAGACAAAGGAGTGACCCTGAGCTACGATGTGTCCGGTAAAATCCAATTTCCTGGAGATACCCGGATGATCCAGAGGATGCTCTCGAACCTTCTGGACAACGCCATCAAATATACCTCCCCAGGAGGCTCAGTCATTGTTTCCGTTTCTGACAGCGACAAACAGGCTATTGTCTCTGTTAAAGACACGGGAATGGGCATCTCTCCGAGTGATCTACCCCGCATTTTTGAGCGGTTCTACCGATG